>JAFZMD010000048.1 GCA_017553445.1 Methanobrevibacter sp.
AAATAAAAAAAATAGAAAAATAAATGATGTAAATCAATTTTACATCATTGCATAACCTCGAACAGATTATGGCTAATTATTTCATGTTTTGATAACAAACAATTATCGACCAACAGATGCGAAATAACCACCCTGAAGGAACTGATATAATATTCCATCAACTGTAGGGTATGCACAATATTTTATATTATTGTCATATAAAAACTTATCAACATCACTGATTGAAGGGTCTGTGATACTGAAATTATCATCCCAAGCTCTGCTTGCAGAATATCCTGAGAAATTACCGTAACGATATGGTGCCATTCCCTGAGGGTTGGTCCAGTCTGCAGTATCGAAAACAGGAACGCATACAGCATTTTTAGATTTCAATAAGTTTTGGATACTGGAAGAAGCAAGTTCCCTAATAGTTCCAGCACAGAAACCATTATATATGGTTATAAGCACATAATCCCTAGGAACATTATAATAATCTTCATAATGGGCATTACTATATGTATCTCCAACTATAACTTCCCAGCCGAGAGCCTTTAATGCAGATGCAAGTTTATTTTTCATTGCATCAGATCCACCATCTGCATCAATATATACTTTTTTACCAGGCAATCCATATGGATTTTCACCATTATAAAGTGTAGGGTCAAAGGTTTGAACACCTTCAAAATAAAATGTTACATTAGGTAATACTCTGATATTATTTGAAAACATATACGTATCATTAGGGTGATATGCAGTCAATATATATTCACCTACAGGCAAATTGATATTTAACCTTGCAACCCCGCTGCCATTAGTAGTACGAGTATAAAATACACCATTAATATTGAAAGTAACATTAGTATTAGCTAAAGGAGAACCCAACTCATTTAAAAAAGTGGCAAGATACTGATTGTCATCCTTAAACTTCTTAACCAAATCACTGCCGATTATGGTAGGCAATACAGATACATTATTAGAATACATATATCCTGTATCAGGATGTATAGCAGTTAACGTATAATTTTCCGGCGGCAAATTGATATTTAACCTTGCAACCCCGCTGCCATTAGTGGTACGAGTATAAAATACACCATTAATATTGAAAGTAACATTAGTATCAGCTAAAGGAGTACCGTCCCCTTTCAAAAATGAGGCATAATACTGAGTGCCGTTTCTATAATACTTAACTATATCATCACCGGAAATAGTGGAATAGACAGTACATGTCGCAGTTGCCTTAGTATTTAAATAATTCTCATTTCCATCATAATACACTTTAAAGTTATAATCTCCCGGAATTAAATTAACTGCAATTGAAGCATAACCCTGACCGTCAGTGACTCTAGTGTAATTAATTCCAGAAACAGTAAATATCAAAGATTGATTAGCTAAATAATTTCCATCTCCATCAGATAATTTAGCTATAAATTTTGTTCCATTTTTATAAAATAAATCTATATCCGGCGCATCTATCTTAACCGGTTTTTTTGATAAATCATTAACTCCAAGAATGTTTTCATCCAAGTTTGTATCAACGTTGTCAATTGATAAGATATTTGAAGAATTAGATCCTACACCCACTTCATCAGTAGCCAATAAATCCGCTGAAGAATCCTGGGCAGTGTAAGTATCATTAACACTTACTTCACTTGCAGAAATAATACCGACAGACATGAATGCAATCAACATTATCAATGCAAAAACTATACGTTTTTTCAAAATACTTATACCTCCTTATAACGTATTTAACAACTCTAGGAAAAAATAATATTCTCCATCACTTAATGATTATAAAGAATATAATATATAAAATTATTTATTTATTTAATAGCCTTAAATGAAGTAAATTTAAAAAAAAAATATTTAAAACTTATGAAAATATAAAAATAATAAAAATTATTTGTTAAAAAGAAAATAAAAAGTTAAAAACGAACTGTTTCATTAACCACTATAAACTATTTAATCAAAAGCAAATAATAAAGCATGATGCTTATTATATAAAATTTAATGAATAAATAAATATTGAAATAAAAAATAGCAAAAATATTTAAATATTGAGTAAAAATTAAAGATATAAATAAAAAAAATAGAAAAATAAATGATGTAAATCAATTTTACATCATTGGAGGCATACCGCCCATTCCGCCCATTCCACCAGGCATTGGAGGCATACCACTATCATCATTTCCGGACTCATCAGCACCGGTAGAATTCAATGCATTTCTAGCTGCAATCATATCATCAATACGCAATATCATCTCAGCAGCTTCGCCGGCAGATTGAAGAGCTTGAACTTTAACTCTTAAAGGTTCGATTACGCCTGCTTCTTTCATGTCTACAACTTCACCGGAGAATACATTGATTCCAATGGCATTTGAATCTTCGTGAGCAGCCTTTAAGTCAGCAATCATGTTAATGGTGTCCAAACCTGCATTTTCAATTAAGGTTCTTGGAATAACTTCTAATGCTTCAGCATATTTTAAAATAGCTAACTGTTCTCTTCCGCTTACAGATTCACCATAATCCCTTAACTGTTTTACCAAATCAATTTCACAAGCTCCTCCACCAATGAGAACTTTACCTTCTTCAATTGTAGCTGCAACTACTCCTAAAGCGTCATCTAAGGCTCTTGCAATTTGTTCGGTAACGTAACGGGTACTTCCTCTCAATACAATTGAGGATGCTTTAGGATTTTCACATTCTTCAATGAAAGTCAATTTGTGGTCAAAGACTTTTTCAAGGTAAACTTTACCTGCGTGACCTAACTTCTCTTCTGATAAATCTTCAATGTCAGTTACCAATTTAGCGCCGGTAGCTTTTTCAATTCTTTCCATATCAGATTTTTTAACTCTTTTGAATGCCATGATTCCTGCTTTTTTAAGATAATGTTCGGCCAAGTCATCAATACCTTTTTGACAGAACAATACATTTGCACCGGAATCTATAATTTGGTCAACCAAATCCCTGATCATCTGTTCCTCATTTTCCAAAAATGCAGCGAACTGATCAGGAGAGGTAATGTCAATTTTGGTATCAGTGTTGATATCCTTTAATTCAATAGGATATTTCATGATTGCGATTTTTGCATCTTCAACAGATTCAGGCATGTTTTTGGACACAGGAGTCTTATCGATTACAATACCTTCAGCCAAGAATGAATCTTCTACAGAATCACCTGAAACTCTTTGAATATTAATGTTATCGATGTCGGATTCGCCGTCTTCTTCTATTCTTAAAGCAGCATCCACTACTAAACTTGCCAAATGTTCTTTTGCATAATCAGATCCTTTTCCACTCATTGCAGTTACGGCAACATTTTGAAGGGTTTCCTTATCATCAGCATCGATAGCAATTTCATTCAATAATTCCACTGCCTTTGCAGTTGCGTTTCTGAATCCTTTTACAACAACGGAAGTTGCAATTCCATCTTCTAATAATTCTTCAGCTTTAGCTAATAATTCACCTGCAATAACAACAACAGAAGTTGTTCCATCCCCAACAATTTCTTCTTGCTTTTTAGCAGTTTCTACAAGCATACGTGCTGCAGGTTGTGCAATATCCATTTCTCTCATGATAGTTGCACCATCATTTGTAATAGTGATATCTCCCATACCACTAACAAGCATTTTGTCCATTCCTTTAGGACCAAGAGTTGTTCTTACAATACCTGCCAATACTTTAGCGGCAGTAATATTCATTCTTAAAGCATCTCTTTTAGAATATCTTTCAGTTCCTTCAGGAAGAATAAATATCGGTTGATTTGCCATATATTTTCACCTTTAAACTTAATTTATAATAATTGTATATAACCATTATACATTACTAATATTGATTTGTGATAATATAAAAAGATTACCTTATTTAAGATATAATGACATATAATATTATATATGTATCAGAAAGTCATTGAAGATATAAAAAGAAACCTCGGTGAAAACAAGGAGCTAAACCGCAAATATCTGATATCCCAAATAGAAATCTATAAAACACATGAATACTCAACAGAAATAATTAAAGAGATTTCCAGAATGATTTGGGAATGTTTAAGCCCGGAAGAGCAGGAGGAATTCATAAGAATCATCGAGGAGGAAAATCCCATTAAGGAAATCTTAATCGAAGCGGAATTTTATATCCAGAACAATGACTACAAAACGGCTTTGGAAAAACTTGACGGGTTTATGCAGACACAACCGAAATTATATGAAAATGATAAAATCAATGAATACCACAGCTTTTCAAACCCTTTGGAAGAACTGATATTCAATGAATTCATAGGATGTGAAAAGGAGCTCAGATACATACCAGATGACGAGCCACTGGAAGAGTTATATTATGCATACGGATTTCTCCTAAGAGACGCCTCACGTTTGAATGAAGCTGAAACAGCTTTAAAGGAAGCTTTAAGAATAAATCCAGTATCTGTAAAAGTCATACTGGAACTGTGTGACATCTATAAGATGAAAATGCCTACATTCAACAAATTCTATTTCTACAATATGGATGCGCTCAAATATGCATACTCCGGATATGAACTGGCCAGAATCTACGGCAATTTGGGATTCTATTACTATGAAGAAAATAACATTGAACTGGCCATAGCCTGCTATAAGCACAGTTTAAGATATGAAAACGATCCATTCATAAAAGAAAGAATAAATCAGCTTGAAGACAAATATGACATAAGATTTGATGAAGAGGAATATGAAACTTGGATGAAAAGCAAGCATATCAAACTAGAGCCTGATTTGTTCATCATTGAAAACTTGGAGAAACTGGCTGTCGAATATGAAAATGATGGTTTGCTGAATCAGTCATTGTTTTTCTATAGATTATTATATAGTGTAAAAAAAGAAAAAAGGATTTTCGACAAAATAAAACAACTTGATTTGCAGGCAAGAAAAAACAAAAGAAAAATTTAATTATATAATTATATTATAATATAATATAGGTGATTTTAAATGTGTTCTAGTGGTGGGCCAATGGCCGATATTGATTTGAAAAAATTGAAAACAAAAAAATACAGATGCTTAGATTGTGGAAATGAGTTTAAAGGACTCGGCAAAAAAGTTGTTTGTCCTTCTTGTCAAAGTGACAATGTAGAATGTAAAGAATAAATATATTATTTATTCTTCTTTTTTTATTTTATTGGGATTGAAATGAACATTGACTTTAGTTATGATGAAATATTATTCCTAGAAGGGGAAACCGGCACTGTAGGCATTGTAAAAGTGGCGCATGACAATAAAATGTTATTCATAGCTACACAGGACAATGAAGAAATAGTTCAGTTCCTTGAAAAGGACGATATCATAGCCGTGTCCAATTTTAAAAAAGATAAAAGAGCCATAAGAGCACAGGCCTATTTGACCCGTGAAGAAGACTCACCGATTGTTATCTTAAATAAGGATCACCCATCAACCAAAAGGTTGGCTCAGGTATTATCCGTAGGCGAAAAGGTGAACTTGAACTGCAATATCATCCCCGGAACTCATCCGGAACAGGATGTATTATGTTCATGCGACTCCCTATCAGGATTGTCCATTGCCAAAACATCAAAGGGCGTTGAATTAAATAGAGACCACGAAAATTACACTATTGAAAGGTTTTAACATGACTGACTTGACATGGATTTATACATTTTTAGGAGAATTACTTGTTTTAATAGCAATCCTAATCGTTATCCTGTTTATAATAGCCCTTGTTTTTGGAAGAATGTTTATTAAAAAGGGCATAGTAATATTTCCAAAAGCCATCCTATTCATTATTGATACCCTATATTCACCCTTCAAATCAATCGCCAAACTCTTAAAACTTGATGACCATCTGATTGACAACATGAGCATTGAAATAAGAAATGACATCAATAAAAAGAAGTTTAAACAGATTCCTGCTAAGGAAACTCTAATATTCCTGCCGCATTGTCTAAGGCATAGGGATTGTCCTGCAACACTTCAAAAGGATGGCGTTAACTGTACATGCTGCGGATTATGTTCTATCGGTGTTATTAAAAAGAATGCTGAACCTAAAGGATATAAAATATATATCGTACCTGGATCCAGTTTTGTTAAAAAAATAGTAATGGAAAATAAATTTAAAGCAGTTATCGGTGTTGCATGCCATGAGGATTTAAATCAGATGATGATGCTTCTTTCTGACTTTTGTCCGCAGGGCGTTTTGCTTAAAAAAACGGGATGCTATGAAACTAAAGTGGATGTAAGTGAAGTATTAGAAATAATCAATTCCAAAAACTAATCATAATATCGCATGAACTCCAAAGATTCTTCCGTTTGAGAAAACTCTTCAATGAATGCTTTTAAATCATTGATGAATTCTTCTTTTCTTTCATTGATATCTTCAATTTCAGAATAATCCTTTCTAACCGCAATATTCATTATAATATCATCGGTTTCCAAGTTAATTTCAGGTAAAAGCAAATTGTCAATATCTTCCATTTTAACCTCTTCCCAATTCCTGATGTGCTCTTGCCAAATGTCCTGCAGCCAATGCGCCGACTAATGACAATTCACCTGCAAGAACCGTACTTGCAACAATTTCGGCAAATTCACGTGCCTTGCCTGAACCGGCAACACCCAAAATATTCAATCCTTCATTTGCCACTTCAAGACTGGTTCCTCCACCTACTGTAGCAATAGGCAAATCCGGCAAATTAACTGAGAAATATAAATCTCCATCACGTGCTTCGGCAGTTGTAATTCCCAATGAACCTTCAACAACATGAGCAGCATCCTGACCGGTAGCCAAAAAGATGGCGGCAACCATATTTGCATAATGGGCATTGAAAGCCAAGCTTCCACTGACGGCAGATCCGATTAAATTTTTAGCAACATTTACTTCTTCAATTGCCTCTGCAGTAGTTTTCAATTTTTTATTGACAACATCCTTTGGAACTAAAATATCAGCAACAACGCTTTTTCCTCTTCCTTCAACCATGTTGATTACTGCAGGTTTTTTATCGACACAGGCATTTCCGCTTAAAGCAATATGGCGTGCTGTAGTTTCGCTGGCCATTTTATCCAAAATCTTTTCTGTGGCTATCGTGACCATGTTCATGCCCATACTGTCTCCGGTTGAGTAGACAAAACGTGGATAAACATAATTGCCCGCTATTAAAATCGGGTCTATTTTAAGAAGCTTGCCGTGAGAAGTTGTACTTTCGGCAATTTCTTTTAACTCAGAGAAATTATCAATAAACCACTGTTTTATTTCCATGGATTGTGTTGCGTTTTCAGTTTTAATGACCGGTGCGCGTGTCATGATATCTGAGAGAACATGCACATTGACACCGCCTGATGCAGTTATAGTAGATGCACCCCTGTTTATTGAAGCTACAAGAGCTCCTTCGGAAGTTGCAAGAGGAACAAAAACTTCACGATTACAGTTATCTCCATTAATCTTTAAAGGTCCTGCAATGCCCATAGGCAGCTGCAAGACTCCGATTGAATTTTCAATGTTTCTGGCTGAAGCCCTTTCCATGTCCAAAGTGTAGTTGGAAATATTGTCGAGATTAATGGAATATTTCCTTTCTAAAAATTCACGTCTAATGTCTGTAGCTTCCTTAGCTGAAACTTCACGGTCTACCTGGTAAAGCTTTATTTCACCGGACAATAATTTATCAATAATTTCTGAATGATTCATATTAAATTTCCTTTTTAAGTAATTCTACAATTTCTGAAGGCATTTTTGCCACTTCAACACCTGCACTGTTTAAAGCTTTGGTTTTACTTTCAACAGTTCCGCTGTTTCCTTGAATGATAGCTCCTGCATGACCCATTCTTTTTCCTGGAGGTGCGGTTCTTCCTGCAATATATGATACGACAGGCTTTGTCATTTCATTTTTAATGTATTCGGCAGCCTTTTCTTCAGCATTACCTCCGATTTCTCCAATCAAAACAACAGCTTCAGTATCATCGTCAGCTTCAAACCTTTCAAGGATATCAATGTAATTGGTTCCTGTGACAGGGTCTCCGCCGATACCGACACAGGTACTCTGACCGATTCCTGCACGGGTAAGCTCACTTGCAATCTCATAGGTTAAAGTTCCGCTTCTTGAAATTACGCCGACATTGCCTTCTTTGAAAATGTGTGTCGGCATGATACCCAATTTACCTACGCCAGGAGATATGATTCCCGGAGTGTTTGGACCTATTACGGTAGTGTCCATCTGATTAGCGTAAGCCATGATATCCATACTGTCATGAACAGGTATATGCTCAGATATGATTACAACCAAGTCCAGATGTCTAATTGATTCAAAAGCAGCATCTTTTGCAAATCTTGCAGGAACAAAAATGATTGAAGCGTTGACATCGGTTTCTTCAACAGTTTCCTCAATTGAATTGAAAATCGGTACGCCTAAAAATTCCTGTCCTCCTTTTCCTGGAGTTACGCCTGCCTTAATGCAGGTATCATATTTCAACATTTGTTCTGTATGAAAAGAACCTTGCTTTCCAGTGATTCCTTGAACCAAACATTTTGTATTTTCATCTAATAAAATCATAATATAACATCCCTAATTATCGTAAAATTCTTGTTTTATTTTGAAACGGAACAGCCAAATCAATAACATTTCCGTTCATGAATGCAGTAGCGGAAAAGATTACACTTCCAGGCAATACATTGCAGGTTGTTCCTCTTTCAACCAGATAAGTATTTTTGTTACCGAGAGCCGCTCCAATCATGGCCCCGGCTATAACACCAACAGATTCAATATTTTCAACAGTAGCAACCACAACAGGATCATCCGTTTCAGAAGAAACGTATCCCACTCCCGGAATCTTTCGGGTCTTTGCTTCAATCAAATCTGATACATCAGTTAAGTTTTCCATTCCCTTTGCTGCTTTAATGGCTGAATTTGCAACATCACCAACAAAAGGCTCTCCCCCATAAGTATCAAAGCCCAAAACAATGGCATCAGGAAAATAACCCGGACGGAATTTTGCCTCAGCATATGAAATCCCCTCACCTGCTTCAGCTTCATTATCTGAGATTCCGGACAAATCACCCAAGTTTTCGGCACAGTCTATTAAAATATTGACAATACCTTCATTGACAGTTTCAAGAAGGTCATCCTCGACAAACGCACTGACTACAACATCATCGCCGGTTACATTAGTCAAAGCAGCATGACTGGCTCCCAACTCAGTGAGTTTGAAAAGATTTTTTTCTATATTATTCACTAAAGAAGTGCTACAGGACACATCATTTTTAGAAATGTCGGCACCTATAGCTGTAATTTTCAAATTAACACCTTTAAAATTTAATTAATAAAATAATAAAATTACAAAATTTTATCTGTAATATATTTATGTTAGTTAATTTATTTAAATATTAAGTCATTTAATCAAAAGCACATAGAAAAGATTAATAAATAACTATATTCAAAAATATTTATTGATGTATTCACAAACTAAAATAGCTATTCCAATTTTTGAAAGCAAAATTGATGGAGTAATAGAAGTTGCAAATGACTGCATTAAAAAAGGTGCAGATATTCTGGAGTTCAGAATTGACGCTCTTGAAAATCCCGATATAAAGGAAATCAAGGAAGTTATTGATGAGATTAATTTTCCTATGATTGCAACCAATAGAATATCAACAGAAGGCGGGTCCTTTAAAGGGTCTGAAGAAGAAAGAATTGATATTTTATACAAATGCTGTGATTTAGTTGAATATGTGGATATTGAACTTCAAAGCGATGATGAATATATTAATATGATTCATGATACTGGAGTTAAGACTATTGTTTCCTATCATGACTTTGAAAAAACCCCGGAAATCGATGAAATAACATATATTGTTAACAAGGAACGAGAACTTGGAGATATTGCTAAAGTTGCATTTATGCCTAATGACTTAGATGACACTTTAAAGATATTGGCCATTCTTTCCCACTGCGAAGATACCATTGCCATTTCCATGAGCGATTTGGGCAGTTATACTCGAGTTATGGCATCCAAATTCAACTCACCAATCACTTTTGCTGCAGGCAGGGACGTTACGGCACCAGGTCAAATTGATATTGAAACAATGAGAGCATTATTAAATATGGATTTAAATATTATGGAAGAATAGGTGATTTGAATGGCCAGCAAAGGCACATATGCCATAGGTATCGTATTAGTTGTTTTAGTTCTTTTCGCAGGATATTTCATATTTGTGGGAGAATCTGTTAATGTATATATGGATGGTGAAAACGTGACTTCCCAGACAATAGTTTCACCATTTGCCGGAGTTGATACAAACGAATTGAACAAGGAAATCTGTGACTATACGTTTCAAACGATGAATAGCACATCCGGAGATTCAAAAAGCTTGAAACAGGGTATTTTAAGAATCTGCCTTGATCATGGATTGGATAGTGTTAAAGTCAAACTTGATTCATCCGTAGGCGAAAATGAAATTCCGATTTTATTCCATGTTCATGGAACATCAATGTATCCTACATTAAGCGATGGAGATACTGTAATAGTTAAAAAGACTAAAGATGTTCAAGTCAACAATATTGTAGTTGCCAACTCCTCAGAATACGGCAATATCATTAAAAGGGTTTCAGAAGTCAAAGGCGATCAAGTACATCTAACCAGCGACAATAAAGACGTGAGTACAGAATATCGAAACGGCGTATTATATGAAACCAAAGGTGTTGACACCTGGGTAAGCATAAATGACATTTATGGTGTGGTTGAAAACAAATAACCACGTCATTATATATTTTTTTAAAAAATAGCTATTTATATTATTTTTTTGATGGTTTTGGTTAAAATATTTAAAAGAGGTTGGGGTGTGCAGTGTTATACTGCACTGTCACCTTCTTCACCAGTTCTTATCCTGATTACATTATCCACAGGAGAGATGAAAATTTTTCCATCCCCAATATTTCCGGTACGTGCTGATTCCATTATTGTATCTACAATCAAATCAACACCTTCATCTTTTGCGATTATTTCAATACGTGTTTTAGGAATCAGGTCAATGCAATAGCTCGATCCCCTATAGGATTCTTTTATTCCAATTTGACTTCCTCTTCCTTTGACTTCAGATATGTTCATACCCTCGCATCCAACTGCAGACAATGCATTTTTTACATCCTGATATTTTTCCTGTCTTATTATTGCAACTATTTTTTTCATTTAAATCATCCTAGTTAAGATTATATGCTGATTCTTCGTGGAGATTGGTATCAAGTCCACCAACTTCTTGTGATTCGTTAACTCTAATTCCATCCATTGTTTTATCAAGTATTTTAGCAAGAACAAAGCTTATTGTAAATGCATATACCATTGTTGCGACTACACTGATAATCTGAATTAGAACCTGTTCCGGATTTCCATATAAGAGACCTGCAGTTCCGCCTATTGCAGGTACTGCAAAAATACCTGTTGCGATTGCACCCCATATTCCGGACATACCGTGTATACCCCATACATCTAAAGCATCGTCATAGCCCATTTTTGCTTTAAGGGTATAGATTGCGAAGTATGAAACTAATGGAGCGATTGCACCAATAATTAATGCACCGAATACGTCAACAAAACCTGCTGCAGGAGTGATTGCAACTAAACCTGCTACACCACCGGATATTGCACCTAAAACTGTTGGTTTTCCAACGATATATGTATCTAATATTGTCCATACGATTAATGCAGTAGCTGCTGATACATTAGATACTATAATTGCATTTGCTGCAAGACCGTCTGCTGCAAGACCTGATCCTCCATTGAATCCCATCCATCCGAACCAGAGTAATGCGGCACCAAGTACGGCATAACCTAAATTGTGTGGAATTAAAGAGGTATCTTTTCTTTTTCCTAAAACTAATGCAACTGCTAGAGCTGAAACCCCTGAATTAATATGAACAACAGTTCCTCCAGCGAAATCTAGAGCTCCCATCTGCATTAGCCATCCTCCACCCCACACCCAGTGTGCGATAGGGATATATACTAAACAAGCCCAAATCGGTATAAAAATTACCCAGGCTTTTGTTTTCATCCTTCCGACAAGTGCACCTGAAATCAGTGCTGCAGTCAAACCTGCAAATGCACATTGAAACATTACAAACAATAAAGTAGGTATTGATCCGGTTAAATCATCTAAAGCAATTCCCTGTAAGAAGAAATTACTTGGTGAACCTATAAAACCATATAGTGATGGCTCACCGAATGCAAACTGATATCCGAATATTACCCAAATGATACTAAGTATTGAAAATGCAATGAAACTTAAAAACATTGTATTTAAAACATTTTTCCTTTTACTTAATCCTCCATAAAAAAATGCTACAGCAGGAATACTCATTAATAATACTAAAAGAGTACTTATAAGAATCCATGCTGTATCACCTGCGCTAAAAACATCCATTTTATCTTTTCTCTCAAATAATTAATATTAATAAAATAATTTTTTTAATGAATCGGAAGACGGCTTCCTACTTCCGACATAATTATATTATTTTCCAAAGTATATAAATCTTTGGGTAAACAAAAAAAATATTGAAAAGATTATATAAAATTAAAAACAAAAATAAATTACAGATAAAGTTTTAAATTAAAAACAAAAAAAATCGTGTTAAAATGAAAGAAACAACAAAAGTATATTTAATAACATTCTTAATCCTTGCAGTAATGGCATTTGTTTTGAGCAGTGCATTTGCTAGTGTATTTGTTATAGACAATTCAAACTCCAAAAAGCTTACTGCACTGGAAGATGACTCATTCGAGCCTCATGAGATTAAAGATGTTCAAGTAATAGTCCCAAAAGCCCAAAATACAACACGAAACACCACTAATACTACTACAACTATTGAAAATCTGACAAATAATATTATAGAAGTGGCTGACGATACATGGAATGGATTGAGAGGTGAGCGGAGTGGATAAAAAACAAAAATTCATAAGGGATAGTGTCTATGGAGATATTAGCTTAAGTAACTTTGAAGTAAAAGTAATGGATATGCCGCAATTCCAACGCATTAGGCGAATAAAACAGCTGGGACTAATCAGCTTAATATATCCTGGAGCAAATCATACAAGATTCGAGCATTGCATTGGAACAATGTATCTGGCATCAAAGCTAGCCACCAAACTGGATTTGACGAAAGAGGAAATTGAGCTGGTGAGAATATCCGGTCTTCTCCACGATGTCGGGCACGGTCCATTTTCACATGTATCAGAAGGAGTACTCTCATTTCCACATGAACAGCTTACAAAACACGTAATTGAAAAGACATCAATGCACGATTTGCTCAGTGAAAGATTCAACACCAAAGAAATTGTTGACATCATCAATGGAGAAGGAAAATTGGGTCCGATAATTTCAGGTGAACTGGATGTTGACAGAATGGACTATCTCCAAAGGGACTCCCACAATACCGGAGTGGCATATGGAGTAATTGATTATGAAAGAATAATATCCAATTTAAAACTTGATGACGGATTGACACTGGATTTAAAAGGAGTGCAGGCAGCTGAAGGAGCTTTGGTGTCAAGATATTTCATGTATCCGAGCGTTTACCAGCACCATACCACACGAATAGTCAATGCAATGTTTAGAAGAGCACTCAAAAGGGAAATCGATTCAGGAAAAATAAATGAAAATGACATGTACAAATATGACGATTCAGACATAATCACACTATTCAGACAAAGCGATGATGAAATAGTCAGGGACATGATCAACAGGCTGGATAACAGAATAATACCGAAAAGAGTTAAAACCATAAGACTGGACAACTTCAAAACTCCGGAAAAACTATACAAGATAGAACAGAAAACTCTTAGAAAGGCCGAAGAGGAAATAGCTGAAGACTACAACATGGACAAAAACTATGTCTTCATCAACATTGCAGAATATCCTCGCTTTGATGAAATGAAAACACAGGTCAGCGTAGACGACAGGCTATATCCATTGACTGAAATTTCAAATATCATAGGAGCATTAAGCAAAGCAAGATTCAATATTCCTGACATCAGCGTTTATGTTCCGATTGAAGAAAAGGAAAGATTTGACAAATTAAAATTGAATCATTATCTGGATCTGCCTGAAATAGACCGGGAAAAGTTCCACGGAATACATTATGACCAGATAAAACTATTTTAAGTGATAAAATGATAGTTATTGCAATAACCGGAGCAAGCGGAGTAATATATGGAATAAGATTACTTGAAACCTTAAAAGAACTGGAAATAGAAAACAGTTTAATCATCAGCGATGCAGCTAAAACCGTGATAAAATCAGAAACGGATTGGAAAATAGATGATATTATAAGCTTAACAGACAATTATTATGAATTTGACGATTTGACCGCATCAATAAACAGCGGTTCATTTAAATTTGACAGTTTGGCTATTGTACCATGTTCCATGAAGACCTTATCATCAATAGCTAACGGATATGGGGACAATACAATTACAAGAGTTGCGGATGTAAGTCTAAAGGAAAGAAGAACTACCGTAATTGTTCCAAGAGAAACGCCTCTTAGAACAGCCCATATAAAAAATATGCTTACCTTATCACAAGAAGGAGCTGTAATTTTACCTGCAATGCCAGGATTTTATTCAAATCACGAAAGTGTTGATGACCAAATAAATTTTGTTGTCGGTAAGATTTTAGATTCCTTAAATATTGAAAACAATTTATTTAAAAGGTGGGAATAAATGTTAGAAGATATGGATTTTATAAAATCATGCGATGTTCCAGGTCCTACAAAAGAAGCCATAAGAGCCATAATACTTTACAAATCCGATGTTAAGGATTCTGATAATGTAGTTGATGTGGGATGTGGAACCGGAGGCATTACATGTGAATTTGCCCAAAGAGCAAAAACTGTTACCTCAATTGATATAAATCCTGAAGCTATTGAAATAACTCAAAAAAACCTTGAAAAATTCGGACTTGGGGACAATGTCACATTAATCTGTGATGATGGGGCCGAAGCACTGAATAATATTGATGACATTGATATTGCCATTATTGGAGGCAGCGGCAGACAATTGGAAAATATTATTGAACTTATTGATTCAAAATTAAATTCCAAAGGCAGAATCATCATTACTGCAATATTGGTTGACACTAAAGTTGAGGCAGTAAATAAATTAAAAGAGCTTAATTATAATCCCAGCATTATGGAAGTCAACATCTCCAAAGGCAGAGTGCTTGACCGTGGGATTATGATGATGAGTGAAAACCCAATAGCTATCATATCAGCTAAAAAAAGATAATTGATTGGAGATTATAAAATGGATGACCATAAAAGATGGAAAATTAAATTTTCAATAATAATGGTAATAGCAATAATTATTATCTACGGATCAAATATACTGGTCTTAAAGGATCCGGAACATGTTGTTTCATATATATGGACTCATTTGGGATTCATCCCTGTAGATATTCTTATTGTAGCATTTGTACTTGATGAAATTATAAGCAAAAAAGAAAAGGAAGCTATGATTGAAAAATTAGATATGATTATGTCCACATTCTTTTCTGAAGTCGGAAACGATTTGATTAGCCAGTTAAGTTCTGCAAATAAACATAAGGCAGATACCAGCTATCTGGAATCAATCAAAGGATGGAGCGATAAAGATTACGAAAACAAATTAAAAGAAATCAAAAACATCAATATTCCTTTTAAGGCAGATGTAGCTCCCGAAGACAGGGAAGAATATTTGACCAATATTAGGGACTTGCTAATTAATAAAAGAGAATTTATTATAGGTTTGCTGAACAACCCAAACCTGCTTGAAAAAGAAGAATTCTCCAAATTATTAACTGCAATTCTTCATTTAGACGAGGAATTGGAACACAGACCTGATTTAAGTAAAGTTACAGATGTTGACTTCAACCATTTAAATGGAGACATGGAAAGAATTTACAATATACTCATTCATGAATGGATTTATTACTTAAGATATCTAAACAAACACTACCCATACATGATTGCACTGATTATACGTACCAATCCATTTGATGAAAACGCAGACGCATATGTAAAGGAATAAAATATGAAATCCAGCATTATTTTATGTGGAGGGCAGAGTAGAAGAATGGGTAGAGATAAAGGATCTCTAATAATTAAAGATAAACCCATGATTAAATACATACTTTCCACATTAAATAATGAAATAGATGAAGCAATAATTGTTTTAAATGACAGCAAAAGAATTGACCAATACAAACAATTCATTGATTCAAAAGAATACGGCTATGAAATAAAATTCATAGAAGACAAAATCAAAAACAAGGGGCCGATATCAGGCATTCTGACAGGCCTTGAAAACATTTCAACAGAATATGCAATAGTATTTCCCTGTGACAACCCATTTGTTACAAAAAATACTATTCAAACTCTTTTTAATGAAATTGAAGAAAAAACACAAGCTGTTGTACCATACCATGACCCAAAAAACAAGCTAAAAACATCAGAGCCATTGCATTCAATATATAACAGGAATATCATTCCGACAATAGAGGATTTAATTTCAAAAGACTCCCTGCATATAAAAGGAGTAATAGAAAAAATAGATACGAAATTTGTTTTAATTGACAATAAAAAAATATTAAAAAAAGAATTTAGAAATCTTAATCGTCCTGAAGACTTAAAGATATTCAATTAATTCTTTTGTTTTTGAAATTGCTGTATTGACAGCAGCAAAAATATCATCTTTTGTTAATGGTTGCTGACCACCTTTTTGCATAGCACAAATTCTGCCTTCGCGGGTAACACCAACATTTAAACGAGCACTAGCAACACGTTCTTCGGATAAAGTTGGATCTAAAACCATTTTATCACCAATTTTAACGAAAGTGCACATTGCCACATCATTGTTAATCGGCAATTCAAAGGTGTTTTCCTCATCAATGACAACTTCATCATCGACTATTGTTGCAGTAGGCAATTTTGTACTTTTAAGTGCAGCCATAACAGCAAGCTCTGCAGCATCAAAGAGATTTCCACAGTTATCAATAATATGTAAATCTATAAATAACATCCAAACGTGTTTACCTTCTTCAACACAGAGTTTATCCAATTCAACCAGTTCACTTTCACGAATTCCCCTATCGACAACACGTGCAAGTTCAATGGAGTCTTCACTAGGTGGTCCTGGTTCAAAATTAGGATCAGCCATTGGCAACATTTCACAATTGGTCATTAATACTCCAAGATCAGGAGTGTCAGGGAATGGACTGCCAAGTTGAGGTTTAACACCAACAATAACTTGAGTTCCACCGAGTTTTACTCTTGCAGAACCTTCAGCTTTAGAAATAACATCAGTTTCAATAGAAATATCTCTATATTCATCAAGTGCCCTACCGTCTTCCCTTTTATCGTTTGAGATAAGGCTTGCAATACTTTCTCTTGTAATTTCCGGTACTATATCCATATTAAACACCTATTCTGTAGAGTATTTTTTCATTAATGCTTCTTTTTGAAGCTCACTTACTTGCATACATCCTTCCATAGCCAAATCAATAGCTTTTTGGAATTCTTCTTCAGTCAAATCTCCATCACTTTGAAGTAAAGTAATTTCACCGGTTCTTGGCATGATGGCAATAGGAACATCAGCCTGACCTTCCTTATCTTCAACTTCGGATAAATCAAGAACGACTTCATCATTGACTTTACCTGCTGCACATCCCACAACAATATCTTTCATAGGGACACCAGCATCGACAAGAGCAACGGAAGCTGCTGTGATTCCAGCACAACGGGTTCCACCTTCTGCTTCAATAACTTCAATATAAACATCAACCATTGAACGTGGATAATTTTCTAACATTAAAGCAGGTCTCAATGCATCAGCAGTGATTTTTGAAATTTCAGAAGACCTTCTATCAGGACCTGGCCTTTTTCTGTCATCTACTGAAAATGGAGCCATATTGTATCTGCATCTGATTACACCAGTATTTGGTTCAAGCAGTCTTCTAATATATGATTCTCTTGGTCCATAAACAGCAACTAAAATTTTATTTCCACCTACTTCAAGATAAGCAGAACCATCAGCACGTTCGAGAACGCCTGCTTCAATTTTAATAGGACGCAATTCATTAAACTTCCTACCATCCTCTCTAATCATTTCAGACATATTATCAACCTCGTAAACGAAATTATCGATTATTTAATATAAATGAATTATTATTTGAATTATCACTGTAGGATATATTTTTATCTTTTTTGCTTTGACTTTTCTTTTTTAATTCTTTGATAACGTCATAAAAATTAGGTTTATCCTCAGCATCTTCTTTTTCTTCAGCTTCAGCTTCTTCAGCTTCACCATCTTCGCCAGCTTCTTCTTGAACTTCAGCTTCCGCTTCAGTCTCTTCTTCAACTTCCGCTTCAACTTCTTCTTCATCCTGAGCTTCAGCTTCAGCCTTTTCTCTTTCTTCTTGCTCTAGCTCCTCTTTGAAGTTTTGAAGTTTAGGTTTTTCCAAAACAAACTCTTCTTCAGTTTCTTCAACAGGCAACTCACCGTCAATAGCCAGGCATAGTTTATTTTTGATTTTATTGGTTAAGCCAGAAGTGTGAGCTTCAGCCTCAATAGTATGGATAATTTCACGGGTAAGCTGTTCCATGTCCTCATCACCTTTAACCCAAACAAGACCATTTTGACCAACTACAATTTTACAATTGGTCTTATTCTTAATCATGTTGATCATGGAACCTTTTTTACCGATTAATCTAGGGACTTTGGTTGGGGAAATATCTACAATAATTCCTCCTTTAAACTTGCCCAATCCACGGCCTTTTAAACCAAGTTTGGCTTTTTTAACTTCATCTACATCAATTACTCTTAAAAAAAGCACATCTCCTACATCATATACTTTACTAAGTTCTTTTTTATCCCTACCAAATACTTCAAAAGCAGGCAAAATTCCGGAATATGGAGAGTTGATGTTTACATCCCACATTGAGAATCTGACATCATTAATCTTACCGATTACAACATCTCCTTTTTTAGGAACATATTTGCTTTTGAGAGGGATAACACGAATTTTCTTATTTCTTAGAGAAACTAATCCTATTAAAGAAGAACAGACTTTACCGTCTTCTTTAAAAGTTCCTCTTCCTGGATAATATTCCTCATCTGCCAATATTTGACCAGGAATAACTAAATTTTTATCTTCGACATATATCATAAAAATCCCACTCTATGAACATGAATATAAATTATTTAATAGTTTTCGTCTCTGCTTCACCACTTGAAATTTCAGCCATTTTAGCAGCAAAAGAATCTTGAAGACCGCCTGGCATTTCTATAATACCAATCCAAGAACCATCTTGTTGCCATTCTTCATTCAAAATGTCACCAAATCCATGAATAACAGAATACGCACTGCCTGCAGCAGAGCCTGGCAAACGAACAGCTACTTTAACTTTTTCAAACTTGATTGGAATAAGCGGCTTTATTGCCTTAAGAGCTGTTTGAACCTGCTGGTCTACAGAAATGAAAGGATCGAATCTGACTTTTGCCTCATCACATGCATTTTCAATTCTTTGAACAGGATGAGGAAGACCATTTTGTGGGTTAATAGCCTCTTTAGCTATTTTATTAATAACCAATTTCCTTTTATCAGCTTGCATTTGTCTTTTTTGTTCTGCAGTCAATTGAACGGTTCCTTTTTCAAGGATAATTCTTGAAACTTCAATAGGGTCTGTAGTTTCAAATATCTTATTCATTGCTTCGTCAGAAGCCTTGTCTCCTTTTTTGGAGTCTTTAAAAATTTCTTCAACAGCTAAAAGATCTTCAATGGCAACATCCTGTCCATCAGGATTTCTAAATTCAGCTGCCAAATCCGGGTCAACCAATATTTCAAAATGTTCACCACTGTATTCATATTTAGCTATTATCGCTTCATCCACATTTACCATTGAAACATCCCTCAACTTGAATTAATTTGAAAAATTTTATTCTTCACTTTCTTCTAAATCTTCACTTTCTACATCTTCTTCTGTTTCTTCTTCGGCAAGAACGCTTTCAATGTAAGAAGTTACTTCATCTTTTGAAAGTTTTACGTATTTACCATCTTCTTTTTTAATTACAGCTATTTCAACATTATCTGAAGTAGTATCATGCTCAGTAGCATCATTGATTGCAGTTAATGCCAATTCAATAGCTTCATCAATTGATAAATCTTCTTTATACTGTTCTTCGAAAATATCCATTGCAGCAGATCTTCCTGAACCAATTGCAGTTGCCTTGTATTCAATTAAAGCTCCACTAGGATCGGTTTCGAATAATTTACAAACACCATTATATACTCCACCAATGATTAAAGCGGAACCGAATGGCCTTACTCCACCATTTTGAGTATATAACTGTAACATATCACATAACTTTTTGGCTAAACTATCTACTCTAATAGGCTCAGTGTAGGTAATCTTATTGATTTGAGCTTCCACTCTTGCCCTTTCAACCAATGCTCTTGCATCAGCAACAAGACCTGAAGTAGCTGCACCAATATGTTCATCTATTTTAAATAATTTCTCAATAGATGATGATTCCACTAAACTAGAAGTAGTTCTTTTATCCACTGCTAAAACAATACCATCAGGGCATTTTACACCGATAGATGTAGTACCTCTTTTAACAGCTTCTCTTGCATATTCAACTTGGAAAAGTCTTCCATCTGGACTAAAAACAGTAATAGCCCTATCATATCCAGCATTTTGTAAAGGTTGCATAATTTATACCTCACATTTAAATAAATATTTATAAATATAATTTTCGACTACTAAAAAACACAAAATTAAAACCAAATCTCCATGAAAAGGCATCTTTAATTTTAATCATAAATTATAATTAAAATATTTTTTTTCTTCCATAAATCCAATTGATATTTATATATTTAATATATTAATAAACTTTTCTATTTTAAAATAACAAAAAGTAATTAAATGAATTTGGAGCATCCCTTTATGGTGCCGGAAATTCCAACACATGTAATTGAAATAGGCTTTCTGTCATAGTTATTTACCAAAGCCAGACTTGATCTTACTTCATCCTCAAAATCCCTCTGACATCTTAAAATAACCTTATACTCATTAAAAAAAGAAATTTTTTCATTTTCAATCAATTCAATAGTCCATAAATTAAAATTGGAGGTATTGTTCTCTCCCTGAAAACGAACGCATGCATCCCAGGCAATTGATGTAAAGTCATTTTTTGACAGTTCCTTTTCAGATTTGATATCTAAAACAAGATAATGATTATGTTTTCTCTGGGATTTTGGAAGAACCTTAAGCTTCATTTAATCCACCACCCTAACGCCATATAGAATCATGTTTTTTCTGTCCTTATTGAATTTTAAAATATCCGCTGCAGTCTTAAATGAACTTTCAACTTCCAAATCGCTCAAGCCGGTCTGGGTAAAAACAGCTTTAAAATCATTGACAGTTTTTATGTCAAACACAGATTCTGCACCTGAAGATAAAATCAAAGGAAATTCATATTTTCTATATAATCTATAGATATCCCTGAAATTAGCTAGAATTTTAGACCTGTAAGCCAAATATGATTTTAAAATGTCAGAAAACACAAGTTCAATGGCCACATTATTCTCTTTTGCCTGCTTTGCCAGAACATGATTAAGTCCTGAATCGTATCTTTTAAAATAAGGCTTTGAAAGCACATCCACTTGGATATTTTCCAAGCAATTACGATTAACCTTCAAATTACCCCCCAAAACTGAAATGCAGGAGGATTTGTTTCTGTATTTACGCACAATTTTCCTGATTTCTGATGGATTATTTGATTTAATATTTAAGGTATAGCCAATATCGATGAAATCTTTTAAATTATCCGTTAAATCCTTTTTAAAAGATAATGCTTCATCATATTCACTGTAATCATATGAAAAGTTAATATGCTTCCAACCATAACCGGAAGCCTGCATAGCTAAAATGAAATTATTATCATAACTGCTTCCCTTAACATTTAAATCAATCATGGTAAACATTTTATTATTTTATATATTATTAACTTTACTAAAAAAAGAAAAGTGATTAATAATTAATCACTGAAAAATTATTGATATCTGTAGAATTCTACTTGCCAACTAACAGTTTCATAGTAATCAATCGTAAATGTCTGTTGAGTGGATAAGTTAAATGTTATAGAATCTGATCTTGTTTCTACAGCACTTGTTGAACCCCAGTCAACACCAACAGATTGTCCTGCCCCATTAACATATAAATGATTTGTTACATAATTTTTAATTGGAAATGCTGATATTTTAATCATTATTTCTCCGGGAGGAACATTAATCGATTGACTACCACTTCCGGAACCGGAATAAGTTCCAATTAACTTCCATTCCTTTGGTTGACTTGATTGGGTGGAAGCTGCCTGTTGAGAATTATCTCCGGTATTTTGAGCATTACCTCCGCCATTTCCGGAAGCTGATTGGGCTTGAGAACCTTGAGAATTATTATTAGCCAATGCAAAATAACCGATTGATACAGCTAAAATAAGAATAATAATTACTAACGCAACAATAATTATTTTAGAAGTACTGTTTTCAGTTTTAGGTTGCACCCCTAATGGTTTTCCACACTTACTGCAAAACTTTGCAGTGTCCTTATTTTCAAAACCGCAATCATTACATTTCATAATATCCTTAATTATTATTTTACCATTTATACATTAAATATTTTACACCCCTGTTGATAATATTTTTATAATAACTTAAAAAATCAGTATTATAAAACTATATATTTATTGTGTTTAAAACAAAAATATACAAATAACTAATAAAATTTAAAAATTATAACTAAAAAAGATAATAAACATGTAAAATAATTGAAAAATATTATAATCAGTTAGCATCTTAAACACAATAAACTATTAATTTAGAAACAAAAAATTAATGTACATAAATATACAATACTGCATAAAAAAATACAAAATAACAGAATAATTTTTAAAAAATTCTAAACTCTTTTATAATAGAACATATAAAATAAATATTATGAGTAAAGAAAATGACGAGCTTTTGAAATTGACATCATATGTACAAATCTCAAAATATAGAGAGAAAACATTAAAGTCAATCGGTGATGAAGTAAAAATACCAACAAACATAGCTAAAGACAGTGGTATTAGAACAAATCACATTTCAAAAGTGCTTAGCGAACTTAAGAACAAAGAGATTGTTGAATGCATAAATGAGGAAGCTCGTAAGGGAAGATTATACAGATTAACAGATACCGGAAAAGAGGTATTAGACACTATAAAAGATAAAGAAGATTAACTAATCTTCATACTTAAATTTTGTATACTCTAATTCCGCCCTTGCTTCTTCATCAATATAAAACCTTTCGAAATAATAAGCCATCAAACCAATGAATATCTTATTCTTTTCTTCATAAGACAATATTTCACCACTATAATCAAAAGAAACATTATTTTTTGGTTCATTCATATCTATTTTAAACTGTAATTTTATTGATTCTCTTAAATCATCATCAATATATTTCTGCAAGAAGAAAATAATATCGCGGGCTAGAGAATTGCCCAATAATATAACATCTCCAGCATCTTCTATATCCATCCCAAATTTAGAAAGGCACATTAAAAATGAATTGAAATCCTGATATTTTAATGGAATAAACCTATTTTCAACACTATGTGCATAAAACTCATTAATAATTTCGATTTCAGGACTTATTAAAAAATGATCTATGAAACTTTTTATGACTGGAGAAGGCATAACGTCTAAAACTTTACACAATACATTTACACTTAAATCAAACAATAGGAAATGAGCCAATTCATGAATAATAGTAGAAATCTGAAGACTTTCATCTAAACGGTCATCATAAAATATAATTGGACTGCCGTACTCCCCATAAACCAAACCGCTGGATTTGGGAATAACCGGCGTGAAAACATTGGCAATCTGCAACACTTTCTCTTTAGGAGTTTTTCCTGCAATTTCAATATAATCCAATTTCTTAAAAATGTTGCGCAATATATCAATGTAATCCTCAACACTAAGATTAGCATTTAACAGCAACGAACGATTATATTCACTGAACAATACATCAAAACTATCAATAGCTATTGGAGTTATCTGTTTATGGCAATTAATGCATACATTACTTGAATCAGGATTTTTCATGCCGCAGAACGGACAGATATTTTCATTTAACAGTTTGCATCCGCAATGAGTACAATAGTTATTTTCCTTAAGATTAAAAGTTCCACAAACATCACAAACTTTCATTTACACACCATGCAAAATATCTTTAACTGACCTAATAGTCTTTGAAAAATTCTTTTTACGATTGATAGCCTTTTTAATATTTTTACCGCAATTAGGACAGAATTCAGAATTAAATTCCATTATTTTACCGCAATCACAGACAATTTTAGATGTTATAAACCTATCGGGATTCAGCGGTTTTTTACATGAAGCGCAATTCCTGGAATTTATGGGATTTTTGGCTCCACAAACACAAATGATATTAACGATTTCCTCATTCAAATTATTTCCACATTCTACACAGAAATCGGAAGTCGATTCATTTAAAACAGAACAGACACACAATATTTTAATACTATCCATGCGTTCATAAGAAACTAATGGAAGACCACAATTTTCACAGAACTGACTGTCTTCAGAATTTTCTTCACCGCAACAGCAGAAAATTGGATTTTCATATTCCAATTTAAAATTAGCATAGGTGTCTTCTCTTTTTAATTCTTCGTGCAATTTGCGCCCGCACATGTCACAAAATTCGCTGTCCGGCAAGTTAACAGCACCGCATTCACAAACAATATCATCACTAGCTTTAAAGTCATCAATATTAAATACAGGCCTTTCAAAACGTTTAATGTATTTGGACAAACCTTTTCCAATGCGCTTAACGCCGCAATGAGGACAGAACTCATTATCACTCTTATTCAAATAACCGCAGGAACAGATATCATATTTAAAATCAGCATCACGAAGAATATATGGAGAAAAGTCAATATCCAAATTAAAAAAGCCGACATCATAAATTGGAGGAGTGAAAATATAAATGCCCTCATTATCCTCAAAAATTGTTTCAATGCCGCATGAAAGACAAACCCCTTCATTAGGCATTAATCTTTTTCCGCAATTAGGACAATAATTCCAAAACTCCATAAAAATCAATTTATATCTTAGATAAGGATTTAACTTCATTAACTATTTGTAATAATATTTCTTCTCCCAAGCCTTCAATGTATTTTACAGAACCTGCACATTCATGACCTCCACCATCAACGCCTGCTGAAGGTACTTTAACAGCCAAATTAGAAACAATATCATTAACGTTAAAGCCAAATTCCTCATTGACAGCATCCGTTGCCCGAAATACTCCGAAATCAGGACCATGACCTAATGTAACAATAGGCTTATCAGCACCAATTTCCTTAATCATCCTATCATGGACAAAACCGCAGGTTTTTCCAGGTGCAGGAAAAGTGAATTTATGGGCAAATTTCTCAACGTCAATCATGTTGAAGTAAATACCGTTTTCAAATTGTGTCGTTTCAATATTCGGAAGAACTGCTTTAAGTTGAGTGTCAATTCTCTTTTCATATTCCTTATATAAAGCGTCAATCATTTTATAATGCTTATCGAAATTGTCAACTGCAAGAATGGTATCCATTATTCCCCTACCATTCATAAATCTCAAGAAGTATGATTCAAAATCTATACATTCAGCCACTTTAGCCAAATGCTCTTTAGTGAAGTCTTTTTCATAAGCAAGCTCCAGATACTGATAAACCTCACCGCATTCAGCACGGTCTCCCAATGCCGCAATAGCAGGAAGATGCTTAATCAATTCTTTTACTTCAGGATTTACGATATGAGCCACTTCAGTGGCCAAAGCACCGGCAGTCAATTGTGAATCTCCACCGACAAGGTACGGATTTACATGAGTATCAACATATTCATCAACAGCAACTGTAGCTCCAACGATTTCACCGTCTTCTTCATCCACAGTCAATAAATCTCCTGGAGAGTGGTGGTCTATTACAACAACTTCAATATCATAGATTTTAGCCTGCATCAATGCAACGATATCCTCTTCAGTTGAACCGTTATCCAATAAAACAATCAACGGCAATTTCTGACCATGCCTTTCCTGGTCTTCTAAAGCAAATGATAAATCCTTTACTACATCTTCAAGTTCATAGAAAGGAGCTTTGGATGGAGAACGCTTAAAATAATAATATTGTGCATCATTGCTGGGATTTATTTCTTCAATTAATGGAACAACCGCTTTTTCCATTGCCACACCAGCACATATTCCATCTGCATCGTTATGGTGTCTAAGCAAAATAGTCCTGCCATCGAGGATTGCTCTTCTGATTTTGTGAGCAGCTTCCCGCATTTTAGGTTTAAGCTTATTTAAAATGTCACTGTGAATCAAGAAATCGACATCTTCAGGTTTTGCCTTCTCATTTAATGCATCGTCAATCAGTTTTAAGATATCGTCCCTTTTATTTCCTTCGAGTTTTACCATTGAAGATGACTCAATCTGCGTTTTTCCGCCATGCTGATTTACATCACCCAATATCTCAACTGCATCACCTTCTGAAATTTCAGGATATGCCCTAACGCCCGCTTCATCAAAGGCAGCCACTTCAGCTACCCCGCTTTCATCAGTAACTGTGAAAATCGTAGGTCCGGAAGTTTGCTGAACCTGTAATACCTCACCATCAATACGGACAACCTTACCCATTTTGCTGTCCAAATCATCGATAACAGTACGGGCAATGGACTTGGTTAATTTAATAATTCTATGATTTCTAACATATGCCGGGGCAAAATCAATCTTACCTTCCCTGGATTTGATGGAAGTTATAAATACAATTACTTCATCGCCGACATTATAACCGGAAACTTCTCCTCTCATCAATCCCCAAACATTATTATTTAAAGTGACAAATGCTCCGTATTTCTCAATTCTGGTAATTTTACCCTTATATAATTTATCGCGATCCATATCTCTCATTTCACACAATGGATCTAAAACATAAACATCCTTAACTTCATTTTCACGGGCAATGCGTTTTTCTTCAGCTTCTTTTCTTTTCTTACGTTTTGCTCCGCATTCGGCACAGACATCATATTTTTCATCTAAAATCTTGCCGCAATCATTGCAGACATTAATTTGGCCGGTTCCATTACAATAAGCACAGTCGTCATAAACTTCAACCTGACCCTTTCCATTACAAACCTCACATGGAACATCTTGGTCTGAACCTAAATCGAATTTTGCTCTAGCATTGTTATTTACTCCTTTAAAATGACTTCCAACATCAAAAGAGTCATCCTCATAACCAGTTCCTCCACAGCTAGAACATTCCTTATAATCTACAACAACAGATCCAAGACCATTACATTTTGGACAATTCTTTTTCATTTAAAAACCTCATTTAAATAAATCCGGATTTTCTCTAACCAGATTATTTCTAACATTCTGGAATTCCAAAGCATCTTTCATCAATTCATTAGCCTGATTTGAATATTCATTTCCAGTACTGTTTTTAAAATCTTTATAATTATCAATCGCTTCCAATAAATAATCGGTAGCATTTATTTTAATTTCAAGTTCATTCAACACAGTACTGATATAATTTCTATAAACGTCATCAGTATCTTGCGTAAAGTTATCTTTAATTTTTGATAACTGAATCATGCTATGGTTAAAATTATTTTTCGCTGAAATAGCTTTATTTTTTGCTTCACTATAATTTTTATTGTTCAATAAATCAACAGCACTATTGTAATCCGAATCGCCAGCAACAATATTTGAACTAATATCCGGCATCGATTGGTTCATACTACTATCTGTATTATACAAATAGATTACAGCACCTGAAAAAACGATTAAGATAACAATAAAAATTATCACTTTACTATAATCTGACACATTATAATATATATTAAAAAGATATTATTAAGATTTGTTATGAAAAAAATTTAGAAGGGTGTCCGCCAAAATTAAATTTTGGGCGATGACCGATTTTGATTAGAATATCGTTGCTATGAGTTGTAATTGATTTTTAATGGATGTACTTTCACAAAAATCTTCTAAATCTTCTGTTGTATTTTCTATTTCTTGTTTTATATTGTATAATCTGATTAGATTGTATGCTAGTGCG
>JAFZMD010000049.1 GCA_017553445.1 Methanobrevibacter sp.
AGTACTGATAAGATTTTTTAATCTTAAGCGATTAGCCAACTCAAAAGCCATTGAAGAAGTACCTACACCCGATGCACCGCCAATTAAAATAATTAATGGTTTTTCAGATTTTCTCAAGGATCTCCAGTTCTCATATTTCTTTGCAAGCTTCGGATTTACACCTTTTAAATGGTTCAGAACAACATCTGCTAGGTCGGAATTGGAAATTTCAGTTATGTCCTTCTTGATTAATTCATCTTCAATATCGCTAGCTAAATCATAAGCTCTTTCAGTACCAATATCGGCAACATTAAGTGAACGGGATAGAATGCCTTTAGAAAATGGTTCTTTATATTGTTCACCATCCACATTTGTTGTTATCCAAATCATAATATCACTTGCATTGATGGAAATATGAGATAATGTATTAAAGTAATGTTAAATAAAAGTTGTTATTTGATTTTTATCGAAAAACGATTAAAATAAAGAAAAAAAGAAAAAAATAGATAATATATATCTATTCACTTAAATCGATTATGCTGATATCATAATTAGAGCCATCTTTAATGTCAATCAAGACAGCACCATTATCTTTAAGCATACCCGGATTTGCCACATCAGTAGTTGTTCCAATTTTACTGAGTGATTTTGCTTCATGAATATGGCCGCAAAGACTTATTTCAGGTTCAAATTCATGGATTGACTTTTGAATACCTGAACTGCCTACATGTTCCCCATTTTCAACCCTGTCTGCTGCGGTATTGAAAGGAGGAGCATGGGTAACCAATATTCTCACTTTGGGAACTTCAGAATTGTAAACATAATCATAATTAGCCAACAAATCATAAACTGCCCTGTAAATCTTATCGTCGTCCATTTCACCAGGAGTGTCGAACGGAGTTGGATTGGATCCTCCAAAACCGAACAATATTGCATCTCCATATGCGACAATGTTATTGTGAAGACAGAATGCAACGTCGTTAATGGCATTGCAGATTCCATTAGGGTCGCAGTTTCCAGGGATTGCTATTACATCCACATCACAATCAGCTATCTTATTAATAAATGTGCCAACAAAGTCCAAAGGTCCGAAATTAGTTATATCACCTAAAATTAAAACCAAATCAATATCATTGTTGTTTAAATAAGTGTATAAATTTTCATTTTCTTCGCCATGTGCATCACTAATAGCTAATATCTTAGTCATAAAATCACCATTATTCCTCTAAAAAGAAAGATCCCATTTCTTTCAAACCGCTTTGGAGATCTTGCTTATCACCATGCAATTCAACAGTCACGTCATCATCAAATTCAATGATAAGGCCATTCCATTCTGCGATTTCCTGAACTCTTTCTTCAGCCAAAGGAACTCTTAAGTTTATTCTGCCTGTTGTTAAGCCAGGAGGACTGTTGACGATGAACCTTGAGCGGGAATTCGCAAATTCGAATAATTCCTCTCCTTTCATGACCTGCTTCAATAAATCAAGCCAGTGGTCAACATATTCCTCGCCTTCATTTTCTGCTATGGTTAAAAGAGTACCTTGAATATTATTTAAGGACATTTCTGCATTCGCTAAACAATTAATCAATTCAGGATGGGTAGGATCTCTATGATATGAACTAATTGTAGACCTGATTAAACCCATCTCGGGGTTAATTCCGTCAGGGATTTCATAATCTTTGCTTTTCAAATCCCTAATAAGATTATTTAGAACTAACCAAGTTTGTTCAGAGGGTAAACTCATAAATGTCCACCTATGATTTTTAAAGTAGTATGATTGATTTTTGCATCGGCATCTTTCAATTCCTGTTCAATTTCTTCAGTGCTGGAATAAGCATCTAAGAATAAAACATGGTGGGTAGAAGTACCTGCAATGTTTAGAATAGCCATTTCGTCAGTAGGCTTAAGTTCTCTTTTGTCAATAGTTGCTTTGAATTGAACATAAGGTTCATATTCTTCCGGAAGGTCAGCATATTTGAATATGCCATCTAATGTTGCTACAAACATAATTACACCTCTTATATAATATAATAAATTATTTTATTTAACTAATCATATATAAACATGATTGCGAATTATTCGTATGATTGCAAACAAAAAAATTTGAAATAAAAAAAAGTTATCAAAAAATGATAACTAAATCCAAACTGTGTTTTCAATGCCTCTAAAAAATAAAAAAATAAAGGATTGAAAAATCCTTAAATCTATTCACCTAATGCTTTTTTGATAGCAGGGGTTGCATCAATTTTTTGAGCATCGAAGGTTAATTCTTCAGCTGATAATCCCATAGCTAATCCGTATAATTGAGCTAAGTGGAATACAGGAATTGCAAAGTCAGTTCCGTATCTTTCGTTGACTTCAGTTTGACCTTGGTCAAATTGTAAGTGACAGAATGGACATACGTTAACGATTGCATCTACGCCAGCTTCAGTCATGTGGTCGAGTTTTTCTTTAGTGAAACTAGTAGTTACATCTAAATCTCTGGATCTTAAACCTCCACCTGCACCACAGCACATCATTTTGTCTTTGTAGTCAACTGATTTAGCACCAGTGATTTCTACAAGGTCATCTAAGATGGATGGGTTTTCTGCATTGTCTTCAATACCAATAGTTTTGGTTGGTTTTAAGAAGTGGCAGCCGTAGTGAACAGCAACATTTAAGTCTAAAGGTTTTTCGATTAAGGAAGCTAATTTTTCGTATCCAACATCGTCTCTTAAGATTTGAGCGAAGTGTTTTACGTCAATGGTTCCTTTGAATTCTCTGCCGATTTCAGCTAAGTTTTTGTTGATTTCAGCTTTTTTCTCTTCGTTTTCTTTTAAAATGTGATTACATTCAAATAATGAACCGAAACATCCGTTACATTCGGTCATGATGTCAGCACCCATATCTTCAGCAAGAGTTAAGTTACGAGCTGCGATAGTAGCCCAGGTTTCTTCATCAAAAGATCCGAATACACCAGGAGCAGGACAACAGGAAGCTCCTTCCATGTCTTTTAATTCAATATCTAATGCTTCAAATAATTTTCTGGTAGCTTTTTCAATACCAGGATAACGGTTGTTCATAATACAACCTAAGAAATATGCGATTTCCATATTATAACTCTCCTCATAAATCTATTCTTTTAATCCGCCGGTTGCTTCATCATAACCAATTAATTCGTCGAAACCGGTAAGTTTACAAATTTTTTGTACTTCTTCTAAAGCTTCAGGATAAGCGTGAGTTGTAGGTGGAATTTCTGGAAGACCAATTTTGGTTCTTAAAGCTTTAGTAGCATCGTTGATAGGTACACCGTGACCGGTATTCATTACAAATACACCAGTCATTTTGTGAGGTTTAGCCATGTATCCAGCGTGAGCTGCGATGTTACGTGCTTTTTTGATAATTTCCACGATTTTAACACTTCTGAGACATCTTTCTTGGCAGGTGTAACAGGTAGTACACATCCATAAAGCGTCGTCAGTGATAACTTCTTCTTTTAATCCTAATAAACATTTTCTGACGATTTGTCTTACTTTGTATGGAGTTCTTCTTCCAGATGGGCAACTACCACTGCAGGTACCACATTGGAAACAGTGTTTTACAGTTTCGATTCCAGCATCAATGAACTCAGCGGTGAAATCTGGATCACGATTACTATCATTTAATAATTCTTTATCAGTCAATAAAGTCATATTATCTCTCTCTTTATCTTTATCATTTGAATTTTCTTCAGCTTCTTTTGCATCTTTTTCAGCTTCAACTTTCTCATGGATTTCTTCCTTGATAGTTTCAACTTTTTCATGAATTTCTTCTTTTTTAGCTTCAACTTTCTCATGGATTTCTTCCTTGATAGTCTCAACTTTTTCCTCTACAGGATCGATGTCATCAGAAGCTAAATCTTCAACACTGTCTTCTGATTCTTCCACAGCTGCTTCTTCTGCCTCTGCAACTGGTTCTGCTTCAGTAACGACAGGTTCTTTTTCAATTTGTGAAGATATAACTTCGACATCATCAGATGTGTTTGAAACATCAGTATTGATGTCTGCTTCTTCTTTTTCATTATCTCCTTTAAACAAGGATTTAAGACGATTTATTATAGACATTAAAAACACACCTCAGATTTTCATAGGATTATTTCCTCTAATCTATACTAATAATCTTTAAAAGAACATATATAAAGGTTACTAAAATTTTGAGTTGTGTAATCAATAAGGTTACACCTGATGAAAAATTTTTATTAACCTAAAACAACTAAAATTAACATAACAAGTAAATAGGATAGACGTAAATGATAAAGAAATTCGAAATCAAATCACATGACGGGCCCGGAAGAATCGGAAAAATCGATGGTGAACTAACTCCG
>JAFZMD010000050.1 GCA_017553445.1 Methanobrevibacter sp.
CTGTTGTTCTTGTGTATGGAATTCCGTTAATTATTATTTGAACAGTTTTATTTGCTAACGGAGTTGTTTGGTTTAGTAATTGTATTTTAAACCTTGTTCCGTCATGGTAGAACATTTCAACATCTTCACTGATGATTTTTTCCAGGTCGTATTCTATTATTTCAAGCTTGTTTGTTGTTGAGATATTGCTGTATGATGCTTTGATTGTGTAGTTTCCTTTTTTGAGATTTAGTGTTAATTTGGCTTTACCATCAGCATCAGTTTTGTTTTTAATTATTTGTCCGTTTATTTCAAATGTTATTTCGGCGTTTTCAATTGCATTATCGTTGTGGTTTTTAAGTGTTACAATGTATTCAAAATCAAAGTTTTCATAGGATTTTACGTTGATTCCTTTTAATGTGTATTTTTCAACGATTTCAAGTTTATTGGTTGTTTTGATGTTTTTGTATGTTGCTGTTATGGTGTAGTTTCCTTTTTTGAGGTTTAGAGTTAGAATTGCCTGTCCGTTGGCATCAGTTCTGTTTTTGATTATTTGTCCGTTAATTTCAAAGGTTATTTCGGCATTTTTGACTGTTTTTTTGTTGTGGTCTGTTAGGTTGACTTTGTATGCGAAGTCTTTTTCAGCATATGCTCTTATATTGTTTCCTTCGAGGTTGTATTCCTCTATTATTGTTAGGTTGTTGGTTATTCTTGTGTTTTTGTATATTGCTGTTATCGTGTAGTTTCCTTCTGGTAGGTTCAAGGTTTTTGATGCTTTTCCTTCGTTATTTGTCGTGTTTGTGTATCTTTTGTTGTTTATTATGAATGTTATCTCTTTATTTGTAAGTGGAGTTCCGTCTGTTCTTTTGAGTGTTATTGTGTATGTGAAGTCTGTGTTTTCGTATGCTTTGATGTTTTGGCCAATCATCATATGGTCTTCTATGATTTCAAGTTCGTTTATTGTTGTAGTGTTTTTGTATTTGGCAGTTATTGTGTAGTTTCCTTCTTTTAGGTTTAAGGTTATTTCTGCTGAACCTTGGCTGTTTGTTTTATTGGTGTATGTTTTGCCGTTTATTTCAAATGTTATTTCAGCATTTTCGATTGCTTTTGTGTTATGGTCGGTTAGGTTGACTTTGTATTGGAAATTGTCATCTTCATATGCTTTTACATCGTTTCCGCTTAAGATGTAGTCTTCGATGATTATTAATGTATTGGTTGTTGTTGTGTTTCTGTATATGGCGGTTATTGTATGATTTCCTGTTTTTAGGTTTAAAGTTAATGTGGTTTGTCCGTTAACGTCAGTTTTATTGGTGTATGTTTTGCCGTTAACTTTGAATGTTATTTCTGCATTTTTGATTGCTTTTGCGTTATGGTCTGTTAATTTTACTTTATACGTGAAATCAGTGTCTGCATATGCTTTTACATCATTTCCTGATAAAATATAGTCTTCGATTATTTCGAAACTGTTTTCAATTGTATGGTTTTTATAACTTGTAATAATGGTATAATTGCCTGTTTCCAGGTTGAACGTTAATGTGGTCTCTCCGTTAACGTTGGTTTTATTGGTGTATGTTTTTCCGTTAATTTTGAATGTGATTTCTGCATCTGCAATTCCTTTGTTGTTGTGGTCTGTTAATTTTACGTTGTATTTAAAATCAATTCCTGAGTATGCTTTTACATCGTTTCCAACAAGGTGTGAGTCGTCAACGATAATGATTTTCGCTGTTTTTGTAATGTTTTTGTATGTGCTTGTTATTGTGTAGTTTCCTTCTTTTAGGTTTAAGTTTAATATTGCTAATCCTTTATCGTTTGTTTTGTTGGTGTATGTTTTTCCGTTGATTTTAAATGTTATTTCAGCGTTTGCAATTCCTTTGCCGTTGTGGTCGGTTAATTTGGCGATATGTGTGAAGTCCACGTTTTCATATGCCTTTGTGTTGTTAACGCTCAGGAATGCATCCTCCAATACAGTAATTTTATTTGTTATCTTTTGATCATTGAACTGTGCAGTTATTTTGTAGTTTCCGGTATCCAGATTAATGCTTAATGAAGTTGTTCCGTTTTTGTCTGTTGTTTTTGTGTATGTATTGTCGTTTAGCGTTATTGTTATTGTCTGGTTTGCAACTCCTTTGCCGTTCTTATCGATTAATGAAAGTTCATATGTTCCGTTTTCCGTATTGTAGAATGTCAAGTCATTTCCTTTCAGTATAATGTCCCCTACATATATGTTATTTGTATGGTTTACGGTTCTGTATTGTGTTGTTATGTTATAGTTTCCTTTGTTGAGGTTTAAATTTAATATGGCTAAACCGTTATCGTCTGTTTTGTTAGTATATGTTTTTTCGTTAATTGTAAAGATTATTTCTGCATTCGTGATTGCTTTACCGAGATGGTCTTTTAATTCAATTTGATATGTAAAATCAACATGAGTATATGATTGAGTGTCGTTTCCGGTAATGAATGCATCTTCCAGTACTGTTATTTTATTTTTTGCTGTTTTGTTTCTGTACTGTGCAGTTATTTCATATTCGCCTGTGTTTAATTTAAGGTCTATACTTATGCTTCCGTCATTTCCGGTAATTTTTGTGTAAGTTTTCTTGTTTAATGTGATTGTGATTGTCTTGTTTGCAAGGCCGTAGCCTTCCTCATCAGTTAATGCAGCATAGTATGTTCCTGTTTCTGTGTTGTAGAATGTTACATCATAACCTGTCAGGTTTAATAAGTCCTCATATTCATATGTTAAGTTTGCTGTTGAGTAGTTGTAGTATCCGTCTCCCTGATAGTAGATGAAAATGTAGTTTTCAGCTTTCGTGAAGTTAATCGGGAATATGATTTGACTATTGTTTAAATTAACTTCGTAAATGTCATCGTTTATGAATATTTGCACTTTTCCTGTTGAATTTGGTGTTGTATTGATGTATAGAATGTTATCTTCTATTTTTGCTGTAATTTCTGATTGGAGTTTTTTGACTGTGAATTGTGCCGTTGCAGTGCTTTGATTGTATTTTTTATCTCCATGGAATGTGACTGTTACGTTATATAATCCTCCGGTGAGATTTCCTATTGTAATGTTCGTTTCACCGTTATTAAGATATATGGTTTCTGTGTGGTTGTTAATTTTTAATGTTGCCTCTCCTGCAACTTCACCTTCAGGTGTGAGTGTAACTGTCAGTGTCTGGTTTTCGCCTGCATTAATGTCTGTTGTGTTTATTGTTATGTTTGTTTCATATTTTTTAATCTTGAAAATTACTGTTGCGTTTGATGATTCGTAGTTTTCATTTCCAATCAGTTCAACGGTTATTTTTAAATCTCCGCTTGCATAATTGCTTAACCTTACGTAAGTGTTGTTTCTTATTGCAATTTCGTTAACTGTTGTCTGGTTATCTTCATCGGTGATATAGATATGTCCGTCTACGGTGGAGTATTTGCTTGTGTTTAAAAATATTCTTCCGATTGCCCTTTCACCATAATAAACGTCAGGTATCTGTAGTGTTATTCCTGTCGGTTTTTTGTATACTGTGAAATTTTGATGATGTATGTATTTGAAGTAGTCTTCATCCCCTTCATAGCGTATGATTAAGTCATATGTTTTTGCCTGTGGGTTAAGGATTGTTAGATTTGCTTTTGTGTTGTTTATCTCTTGAGTGTATTTTTTACCGTCAAGAATTATTGAAATGTTTCCCGTTGGCTGGTTGGTCAAGTTTCCGGTTACGTTCATGAGAAATATTGCATTATCTTCATAGTAAATGTCTTCTGCCTTAATGTCCATGTAGCTTTTGTTTTTCCCGACATCGATTTCTGCAATGCATTTACCTCCGCCCATTTCGGCTGAAATGATATATCTGCCTTTCGTTGATGTGTAATTGTATGGAAATGTTACCTGTCCGTCAGTTAATTCTTTTGTGAAGTTGATTTTATTTCCGTTTTCATCATAAGTGTATATTGTTACATTTGCTTTTGGTAAAAGTTCGTAATTGCTGAATTCTTTTCCGCTAGCCAGTTTCAGTTTTAATGTGATGTTTCTTACTTCATTTAAATTAAGAGCGTAATAGTCTGGGTCGAATGTTAATATGAAATAGTCGTTGACTGGGAAATTGGTGTCGATTGTGTATGGGTCAGTGTTCAGGCAGTAGTAGTTATTGCTCATGTATGCATTATTTGGATTGTTTGTGTATGCGTATGTGTAGGAAGTTTCAAAAACTCCATAATATGTGCTCATAGGGTTTTCTTTATGTGGGGAGTTAATGAAGTAGTTATATGTTGCATTCAGTTTTCCACTATTATAAATGGTAAATGATCCGGCTAATTCTGAATAAGATCCATATTCTCCAAATATGTCATCAAATATTGTTTTTGATACTGTTAGGCCTCCTAGATTATAGATTGTTCCTAAAAATCTTCTATATGCACCTCCCCCACCGATATCAGCACTTCTTGTTATTGTATTTTTTATATTTGAATTATATATGATACATTCTCCGTTTTCATCGTTGAATATTGTCTGTCCATAACTCATACCAGCATATCTTTCATGATTTGCATAATTTTTATCTAATATTGTGTTGTTTATAATTATTTGGCCGTTGTTTGCTATTGCTCCACCATACGCTGCAGTTGATTGTGTTATGATTGAATTGTTAACTGTTAATGTTTGATTGTTGTATATTGCTCCACCATGGGCAATTGTAAAAAATGTATCTTTTCCAATTTGAATGTTATTGAAATTGGCTTTGGAATTATTTATCATGACATTTTCAAGAGTCATTTTTCCATTGTTGAATATTGCTCCTCCCATACCTCCAGAACTTGCAGTGTTTATAAAATTTGAGCTATTTACTGTCGCATCTCCTTCATTGAATATTGCTCCACCGTAATATGAGATTATATTTTTGAATTTGGATTCAGTAATAGTCAGGTTATTTGTGTTATATACTGCACCGCCATTTAAGAAGTAATTTTTATTTCCATAAGTTGTGTATGTTGTTTTTTCCCGGTATCCTGTATATGATTGATAAATTGTATTTTCAGAGATTTTATTGAATTTTGATGAATTTATTAATATTTTTAAAGTATTTGTTGTTATGTTTTCAAATAATGTTTTTTCAAGTTTTAAGTTTCCGGTATTGTTTATTGCTCTTGTATTAATGTTTGTAAAATTGGTGTTTGTTATTGTTGCACTATTGAGATTATATATGACTCCATGCTCTTTAATTGTGAAATTATCTATTTTCATTTCCTTTGGATAATCAAAGTTATCAAATACTGAATCGTTGATTTTTAAGTTTCCAGTGTTATATATTAGCCCGATTTCGGTATAGTAATCTTTAAGTAAGGATATTTGTGCATTTGAATAGTATTCTTTCATGTTTTTGAATGTTGAATTTAATATTATTAAGTTTCCAGTATTGTTTATGAATCTGGTGTAAGAATCTTTAAATGTACAATTTATAAAAGTTAAATTGCCATGATTTTTGAATAAATAACTTGAAAAATTAATGAATGTCATATTAATGAATGTTACATTGGAATTTATTTCAAATAAATGACTGTTTTTGTTCGCATTAATTGCTGCATTATTTCCGATTATTTTTAGGTTTTTATTTATATTGATGGTAGTTGATTGAGTTAAATTTGTAAATATGGGTGTTGTTTGTATATTTATATTTGTTAATATTATTTCATCGTTTGCACTGGCCAGATTAATTGCCTTTTCTAAATATTTGATTGAATTGTTCCATGTGTTATTTGAAGTATATTTTATTCCGTTTTTGTCTTTGATAATGATTGTTTGTGTTGTCAATGGTTTTAGTTCGGGTTCCAATATTTTTTCAATTGTCAATGTATTTGTATCCCATGCAGTATAATGTAGTCTGATTTGTGTCTTGTTTTGAATCTGGTGTGTAAATGTTGCATTAAAAACATTATTTCCACCTTGATTAAATGTTGTGTAGTTTATTTGATTTACCGGTACTGTTCCCACATTTTTATTGTTTTCATATATTGTTATTGGTTCTTTTATAAAATCATAAATTTCAGGTCCAAATGAGAGTGTTCCATTAAAATATAGGTAAAATGTTATATTTCCAGTCGTTTCATAATCTTTTGTATCATTTATCTCCAATATAAATTCAGTATCTGGATCATCATAGTCAATATATTCATTATCGCTTGAAATTAGCTCATCATCATTAGTTGCACTAATCAAATCCGTAGAATTCTCATCAAGGGCACTAACATGTGGTAATGTGGATAATATTATCAGAACTGTTATGAAAATAAGTGTTTTTTTCATTTTTTATCTCCATTGTAATATGTTTTTTTTCAATAATAATTATAAATATTAGTTTACTAATATATTAGAATATGTATTCAAGAAAGTTTAATTTTTTATAATTTTTATTTGTTATGGATACATGAAAATATTTTAGTAAAAAAAATAATGAGGGAAACTCATGCAAAAAAAGTTATTGTTTATTTCAATAATGTTAATAGTGCTTTGCAGCTTAAGTGCTGTGAGCGCTAGTGAAATTAATGGTACTGATGAAGTTGCTGTTGATTCTGATAGTGATTTATTGTCAGTGTCTTCGGATGTTGTCAGTACTAGTGAAATTAACGGTACTGATGAAGTTGACAGTGGTGATTTATTGTCAGCACCTTCAACATCAACAGTTACTGTTTCTACGTGGTCGAATTTAAAGAGTGCATGTACGAATGCTACTCAATATGATACTATTTATGTCAGTGGAGGTATAACTCCGCCAAGTACAAAAGGTCAAATATCAATAAGTAAAAGTGTTACTATTGAAGGATTGTCTGGTTCTTATATTGGTGGTTCTTCAAGTAACAATGTTGTAACGTATTCTTATATTCCTATTGTTTCTTCTACTTCTGGATTAACGATTACTTTGAAAAATCTTAATTTCCAGAATATGGGAGATGATAAAGTCTTAATGAAATTTAGCGGAAATGGAAATTATGTGCTTGAAAACTGTACTTTCACTAATGTAAATGCAACTGGGGATCATCAGTCAGTTGTTTGGTTAAATTATGGTACTGGTTATATTAATAATTGTACTTTTGCTAATTGTACAACAAGTTATGGTGCGGTAACAAATTATTATTCTTCTTGGGCTCCATTAGTTAACAATGCTAAATTAAATGTTCAAGATAGTGTATTTAAAGATAATTATGCTACGGTTGAACCTGGTGCAATTAACAACTGCGGTTTATTAACTGTTTCTAATACTGTATTTGAAGATAACTATGCTACTTGGTGGGCTGGTGCTATCCATACTCATTCATATGCAAATACTACTATTGTGGGCTCACGTTTTAAAAATAATATTGCTGGATGGAATGGCGGAGCTTTATATGCATACAGTATTTTAAATGTTTATAATTCTACATTTGAAGGTAATAATTGTACTACAAACAATGGGGGTGGTGCAATTGGTGCATCAAATTATGGTAGTACATACAATGTAACAATTAATAATTGTACTTTTACAAATAATCATAATATTAATTCTGCTGGATATGGTGGTGCAATATCTGCTATGGATGCAGGATATTTCCATTTATATTATAGTACATTTATAAATAATACTGCTGTAACTGGTAAGGCTATTGCTGTTCGTGAAGGTGAATATATTGATAATAATCATACATGGGATGAAAATGTTACATTAGGAAATCCTGTGTTTGGAATAGCTTATAATACTTTTATTGATATCGAAGCACATACAAACGATGCAAATATTGCTTATGTGTCTAATAATGCAAGTTATATTGCAGCACATAATAATGTATTCTACACTCCTTCTGAGTATGCCAATTTAGGAAATAATCAACAATCAAATAGTATTTTTACTGATGAATTGTTGGGATTATCTTTGGATGATGTGGAAATAATTGGTGATAGTCAAGATACTCCGCAATGGTCTATGGATGGTTTTGATTCTTCTAATTCTATGGAATCTCCGTATGATGGTATTGCTAATGGTGCAATTGTATGGAATTATACTGGAAATACAATTAGTTCATTATCAATAGATAAGGATGGTAGAATCATAGTAGTAAATAATGGACACTTATTATATTTATATGGTAATGGAACAGTTTATTCTGAAGCTTTAATCTCCTCCGAAGGAAGTACTGTTAGGTTTTTTTCTATTAAAAATTTTTCAATTTCTCCAAACAACTATTTTACAATAATTACTGAAGATACTAATGGATACATATTACATTTTGCTGAAACTGATAAATCTGTTAGTATTAGTGGACCTACTACCTATTTGATATTTACAAAATATGATGCTGAAACTTTATCAATTAATAATATTCCTCTTTTTGCAGATAAGAACGATGAAAAAGTGCATATTTTATTAGATGATGGAGACATGACTCTGTATAACTTTAATGAGATTATTCGTGAACCTAGTGAAATGCCATATGAGGGATATACAACTATTTCTAGTTATCAATCTTCCCCTATTGTAACTGGGTCTGAAATTTGGGTTCCTACTACTGAGGGTATTGAAATATTTAGTTTAAATGCATTTGTTGATGAAGCAGAGGTTTCTCCAATTAAAACAATAAGTGCTTCTGTATCTTCAAGACCTGTAGCAGACGCTGATGGAAATGTCTACTTCTTCACAAGTGACAGCATTTCAAAAGCAGATTCCACAAATGGAGTTACAAAAACTCAGGCTGTAACTGGCGGAATCGGTTCCAGAATGGCTATAAGTTCAGTCAACAATGCTTTATACTCTGTCAACTCATTAGGTACTTTATACAAATATTCCTTAGCTGATTTGACTGAAAGTGAAGTTTATGATATCGGAACTCCTGCTTCTACCATCATGACTGATGCCAACGGTGTCATCTATGTAGGTACTACTGACGGCAAGTTCTATGCTGTTTCTGATGCTGGTGATGAAATTTGGAGTGTTGACACTGAATCCGAATCAGAAATTAAAAACTGTGCTATGGACAATGAGGGTAACATTTACTTCTACACTGCTGAGAATAAAGTCTATGCAATCAATGAAAAACCATTGGATGATGCTAATTTAACCTTTGAAGTTAAAAATAAATACACTGTTCTAGATGATATTACTTTCACTACTAATATTAATTCTGCTGTTGATGGTCAAAATATTGCTTTCACTGTTATGGGTGTAGATGTTGAATATACCAATGAATATAATGCTACTATTGCTGATGGTCAGGCTACTTGGAATATTGGTAATTTAGATATTGGTAATTATAAAGTTGAGGCTACTTATGCTGGGGATTCTACTTTTGCTAGTGATAGTATTGTAAATGAATTCACAGTATCTGATGTTGGTCCACAATGGTCTATGGATGGTTTTGATTCTTCCAATTCTCATGAATCTCCTTATAAAGGTGTTTCAGATGGTGCAATAGTGTGGAATTATACTCTAACTAATTCCATAAATGGTTTTGTAATTGATAAAGATGGAAGAATTATAGTTACTAATGAAAATGAAAATATTATATATTATTTAAATGATGACGGTACAGAAAATAAAACTATTACTACACTATTCCCGCAATTGGGTGTGAATCAGAAGATTTATCCAAAAAACATTTCAATATCTCTGGATAATAAGTTTTATATTCCATGTTATGTTGCTTTTGGGAATTTTAATGATGATGAAAAAAGGAGAATTATTACATTTTCAACAGATTATGAATCCAATACTTATGAACAAGAATATTATGGGGATTTTTTCCCTTATGGTGTTTTATATTTAGATATAGGTTATTTGGAAGTTGAGGGTGTTGATTGTCCTATCTATTATTATACTGCAGATACTTATGGTGGAATTGAAATTAAACATAGTTCTGGGGTTTATTATTCTGAAGGTTATGTGTGCACAGATTCTGTGGTTGTAAGTGGCACTAAAATGTGGGTTCCTTCTAATGATGGTTTAAAATTACATGATATTAATAATAAGGATGATAGTTCTTTAATTCTATTAAAAACCATAACTGGTGTTATTGGAAGACCTGTAGCAGACGCTGATGGAAACGTCTACTTCTTTACAAGTGACAGCATTTCAAAAGCTGATGCAACCAATGGTGTTACAAAAACCCAGGCTGTAACTGGCGGAACCGGTTCCAGAATGGCTATAAGTTCAGTCAACAATGCTTTATACTCTGTCAACTCATTAGGTATTTTATACAAATATTCCTTAGCTGATTTGACTGAAAGTGAAGTTTATGATATCGGAACTCCTGCTTCTACCATCATGACTGATGCCAACGGTGTTATCTATGTAGGTACTACTGACGGTAAGTTCTATGCTATTTCTGATGCTGGTGATGAAATTTGGAGTGTTGACACTGAATCCGAATCAGAAATTAAAAACTGTGCTATGGACAATGAGGGTAACATTTACTTCTACACTGCTGAGAATAAAGTCTATGCAATCAATGAAGCTCCATTGCCTGATGCTAATTTAACCTTTGAAGTGGATGAGAAATTCAATACTACTGATGATATTGCTTTCACTGCTAATATCAACTCTACTTTAGATGGTCAAAACATTACATTTACCGTCATGGGTGTTGATGTTGATTATAAAGATTCTTATAATGCTACTATTGCGGATGGTGTTGCTACTTGGGCTATCGGTAAATTAGGTGCTGGTAATTATACTGTTGATGCTGCTTATGTAAGTGACGGTACTTTTGCAGATGCAAACATTACTTGTAACTTTGAAGTAGCTAAAGTCACTCCTGAGTTAAGCGTTAACGTCAACAATGCTACTGTATTTGAAAATGCTACTATTACAGTCACATCCACTAATTGTGAAGGTAATGTTACTGTTAAAGTAGGAGATGAATATACTTTTGAAAATGTAACTATTGGTGAAGAGTTAATATTGCCGTTACTTCCTGCGGATGTTTATGATGTTAGTGTAACTTATACTGAGGATTCTACTTATGCTAAAGCTGTAAACGATACTGAAAAGTTAGAAATCAGTAAAGTCACTCCTGAGTTAAGTGTTAACATTAATAACGGAACCATATTCACCAATGCTTCCATTACTGTTACATCATCCAACTGTGAAGGCAAGGTTACTGTTAAAGTGGGTGACGATTACAGTTATGAAAATGTGGTCATCGGTGAAGAGTTCATATTACCGTTATTGTCTGTCGGCGTTTATGATGTGGAAGTTTCATATGCTGAAGATGCTAACTACACTGATGCTGTAAACGACACTGAACAACTGGAAATCACCAAAGAGAAAACTTTGATTGAACCTGCTGTTGACGGTTCTACTGTTACTTTATTATTTGATGGTAAAGAATCAGGTATTGTATTTTTGGATGTTGAAGAAGTTGGATATTATGCTGATATTGAAGATGGTGTGGCTGTCTTTGATATTCAAGATTTAGAGCCTGGTAAGTACACTGGACTTGTTAAATATCCTGGTGATGAAAACTACGCCGATGCTGAAATGGAAATTAATATTGAAATTCCTGAATTATCAGATCCTGAATTGGATGTTACTGTAAATGGTACTGAAGTTACTGTTTCATTGGATGAGTTGGCTGCAGGTTATGTTGTTGTTACTGTTGGTAATGATAGTTTGTTCTTTGAGTATGAAGGCAGTCCTATTGTTGTTGATTTCAGTAATTTAGAGCCTGGTAATTATACTGTTGATGTTTTCTACTCCGGTGATGATGTTTTCGCTTCTGACAGTGCTTCTGCTGAGATTGAAGTTCCTGAAATCGAACCTTTAGACCCTGAGCTTGAAGTTGCTGTAAATGATACTGTTGTCACTGTTTCATTGAATGAGTTGGCTGCGGGTTATGTTGTTGTTACTGTTGGTAATGATAGTTTGTTCTTTGAGTATGAGGGTGGTCCTATTGTTGTTGATTTAAGTGATTTGGAGCCGGGTAATTATACTGTTGATGTGGCTTATTCTGGTGATGAGTTCTTTGATTCTGCTGAGGATTCTGTTGAAGTTTCAATTCCTGAAGTCGAACCTTTAGACCCTGAATTGGATGTCGCTGTTGATGGTACTGTTGTTACTGTTTCATTGAATGAAAACGCTACTGGTTATGTTGTTGTCGGTATTGTTGATGATATGAATCAGTTCTTTGAATATGATGGTGAACCTATCGATGTTGATTTCGATGGTTTACAGCCTGGTGACTACACTGTAGAAGTTTTCTATTCCGGTGATGAATACTTTGCACAAGCTAATGCTACTGTTATTGTAACAATTCCTGAAGTCGAACCTGAAGACCCTGAATTAAAAGCTTTCGCTGAAGGCAGTGATGTAATCATTACCTTGAATGAGGATGCTACAGGTATGGTTCTTGTCGGTCTTGATGATGTTGTATTATTCTTCCCTGCTCTCGGCGAACCTATTATTGTGGACTTGTCCTTCTTGACTCCTGGAAATTACACAGTTGCCATAAAATATCTTGGTGATGAAGTATTTGCGCCTGCAAATGCTACAGTTACTGTAACAATTCCTGAAGATGAGAAAAAAGACGCTGGATTGAAAGCGTCAGTCAGTGGCACTGAACTTACAGTTTCATTGAACAAGAAGGCTACAGGATATGTTCTTGCTGGTGTTGAAGGAGGTCTTTTATTCTACGAATATGAAGGTAAAGATATTGTTGTGGATTTAAGTTACTTGGAAGCTGGAAACTACACTATTATTGTATTGTATTCTGGTGATGAAGCATTCTATCCTGGAGAAACTTCAGCTAATGTTACAATTCCTGAAGAACCTGTTGTTGAACCTAAAGACCCTAACTTAAAAGCAACTGCAGCTAACAATACTATTACTGCAACTGTAGATAAAGATGCTACTGGTAATGTTTTAGTTGATGTTGACGGTCAAGGTTACTATGCTACAATTAAAGACGGTAAAGCAATAGTTAATGTTATTGGTCTGGATGAAGGCAAATACCAGGCAACTGTAACTTATGCTGGTGACGATGTTTACAAAGCTGCTAATGCTACAGTCTCTATTACTGTACCTAAAAAAGAGGATCCTACTCCTGAACCTGTTGATCCTAAAGCAGATATTAAAATAGATAATGGAACCGTAAGTGCAGAATTGCCTAAGGATGCTACCGGATACATGCTTGTTGATGTTGACGGTACCGGTTACTATGCTCCGGTCAAAGACGGTAAAGCAAGTTTAGATTTACCTGAATTGGCTCCTGGTAACCATACAGTCACTGTTACATACACTGGTGATAAGAAATACGACTCAGCTAACGCTACAAAAACAATTGAAGTTGAAGCTCCTGTTGAAACTATCATTAGTGAAAACTTGACTAA
>JAFZMD010000051.1 GCA_017553445.1 Methanobrevibacter sp.
CAGTTCCATTAGCTAAATCAACATTATATACATCGGTTCTGTTAGTAGCACTACCGGCACTATATTCAGTAGTATTTAAAACAATGATATCTCCAGTGACATTAAATTCTCTTAAAGTGAAATCAGACATAGGATATTCAAAGTCTTTACCTAAATAACCGTCATATAATACAGTGAAAGTATAATTAGTTTCACTAACTACATTTCCATCAGTATCTACAACAATGACAGTGTAGTTAACTTTTTCATTGTCATTTCCATTAACGGTTTTTTCAGTGATTGGTCTGATGGTTGAATCAATTACATCGAATATTTCACTTTCACCAGTAGATAATGAATCAATGACAAAGCTGTCTAATTCCTCACCATTGAGTAAAACTGTAGCAGTAGCATTTTCGATTTTTGAAGCTTCATTTCTAACGATTAAAGTTAATGTATTTTCTACACCAGCATAAACAGTATCGGAATATTCAGGTTTTAAATAGTTACTTACTTCAACTAAGTCAGACTCGACAACAACCATTTGGTGTAAGCTTAAAATAGTAGAACCGGTTGCTTCGAAGTAAATACCAACATCAGTTCCGTTGACATCAATAATAAATGAATCGAATGAACTACTTGTTCCACTCCAAACATCCTCATAGGTTTCGCCGTTAATGATTAAGTTACCTTCACCAGCTTGAGCACTAGCAGCAAATACATATAATGTAGCATTACCGTCAATCACTTCAAATGTAGTGTTAAATCCAGTGTCAACATTCTTATTGTAAGATTTAGATAGCAAATCAGCTCCTTCTAAAATATATACAGTTTTAAAAGTACTTTCACTATTATCTGTTAAAATAATTAAGTTTGTTGGATAAACTGCAACATTACCTGCAGTTTTATTAAATTCAAAGGTGTTTATACCATCAACAACCCAATCAGTTACCTCATAAACAACCAAACCATAACCATATTTACCGGAACTTCCCAAGTTAGACTGATCACGGTAGGAAGCGACAGGAGAGATAATATGATTATTGAATGTAGTGTTCCATGTTTTGAAGTCATCATTTATATTTTTATCCCAGTTATATGGAACATATAAAAGAGCAGTGTTGACAGTTCCATTAGCTAAATCCACATCAAACTCGTCAGTTCTATTGGTATCACCACCAGCACTGTAAGCATTAGTATTTAAAATAATGACATCTCCAGTGAATGGTATTTCGATTAAACTTGAATCAGGACCAGGATACTCCATGTCTTTACCTAAATAACCGTTATATAAAACTTTATATGAAACATTTGTAGAATTTAAAACATTACCTTCAGCATCTACAATGTTTAAAGTATAATTTGCAAGTGTATTATTAGCTCCATTGACAGTGGTTTCATCAATAGGTCTGATAGTAGAATCGATTAAAGCAATTTCACCAGATTCACCAGCACCAAGAGTTAAATCGCTTGAATCAATCACTTCATCTTCACTCAATAATATAACACTACCATTAAAGTCTTGATTACCATTTTTAACATTAATCATTAAGGTGTTTTCAACACCAGCATAAACTGCAGTGTCATATTTATATTCCAGAGCGATACTGGCGGATATATAGTAATCTTCTTGAGTATATATTTTTAATAATTGGATTGATCCTTTATATGAAGAACCATTACCATCATATGTGAAGTTTGTATCTTTTCCTAATTTAAAATTTTCAGTAATATCCCAAACATCGCGAATATACATACTATCTTTAGTTTGATCAGGATCAGATAATAATTCATCATTTAATGTATAAATTGCATCTTTACTAGAAAGAGCAATGGAATCTAATGTAACTTCATCATAATCATCATCGAAATCTTTTGTATTAAACATTGTAGTTAATGTTCCTTTTGTCCATGCTTGACCAATATTAAGCCAATAGGACATCTTATCATTATCATCGTCATCATAAGCAAGAACTAAAGCAATTACTTTTATTCTTCCATCAAATGTATAACCTTCCAATTCAGTATTATTTACTGAAATTGTAATGGTATCTCCAGCAGATAAACCTTTTACATTATCAGTTATATCTACTAAAGTTTGATAGTCAGAATATTGTTTTGTAGTAAAATCAGTTATCTGATAAACAACAGGATCATTTGCGGTATTATTAACAAATGTTAAATTAGCATATTCCAATACTTCAGTTGTATTGCCTGTCGTTAAAGAAATGTTAGTTGTTAATCCTCTATCTGGTGCCCCACTTCCGGAATAAGTATTGACAACAGCATATGCGGATTTTATCTCACTTACATTTTCAGGAATTTCATAAACAAGTTCCTCACTAGTAACCTTAGAAGCGAAAGGATGGGCTGTTGCAATATCAACATCACCAGACACTTCTCCAGTTGCAATCTGAGGTATTGCAGGATTTGCATCTTCTGCAAAAGCAATTCCTGAAGAAATTATTATTAAGAATAAAAATATTGTAAAAAATAAAAAACTATTCCTAAATTTCATTATTTACCCCCATAAATTATTAAACATACCTTTAAATCGGTATAATATAAATTAAATATTTTGTAATATATAAATATAGATAAAGTATTACCATATAAATAAAAAAATATAAAAAAGTAATACTTTTTATGGCAAAATTTAAACTAAACCAAAACAAAATAATTAATATAAATAAAAATGAGGCTAATCCATGATGTGGAATGAAGAAATAGAAACAATGCCAAGGCAAGACCTTGAGGAATTACAACTAAAGAAACTTCAAAGCACTGTAAAAAGAGCATTTAATGAAATACCTTATTATAATAAGAAATATAGTGAAGCTGAAGTTTTCCCAGAAGATATTGAAACTTTAAAAGACATTGAAAAACTACCGTTCATTACAAAAGATGACCTGCGTGAAAGCTATCCTTTCGGACTTTTTGCAGTAGACATGTCTGAAATTAAAGAATTGCATTCATCATCCGGAACCACCGGAAAACCTGTTGTATCAGGTTATACTGAAAAGGACTTGGATACCTGGGCAGAAACAATAGCTAGAGGACTTACCATGATGGGCATTGGTGAAGATGATATCTTACAAAATACTCACGGATATGGTATGTTTACAGGAGGTTTCGGTGTTCACTACGGTTCCCATAAGGTCGGAGCTGCAATCATACCGATTTCAACAGGCCAGACCAGAAGACAAATTGAAATAATGCAGGATTTTGGAAGTACAGGTCTGATTTTTACACCGTCATATGGAATTCACTTGGGTGAAGTTGCCCTGGAAGATGGAATTGACCCAAAAGAGCTGGGAATTAAAGCAATTGGATTTGGAGCTGAAATGTGGACTGAAGAAATCAGACAAAGAGTTGAGGAAATCTTCGGTGCAAAGGCATATAACATTTACGGATTGACCGAACTGATGGGTCCTGGAGTTGGTGTTGAATGTGAAGCACAAAAAGGACTTCATATTGCAGAAGACATTTACTATCCTGAAATCATTGATCCAAATACCCAAGAGACTTTAGGAGAAAACCAAAAAGGAGAATTAGTATTAACTAATCTCGAAAGAGAAGGAATGCCTGTAATCAGATTCAGAACAAAAGACCTGACCAAACTTACATATGAAAAATGTGAATGTGGAAGAACACATGCCAGAATGAGCAGAATTACGGGCAGGTCTGACGACATGATTAAAGTCAAAGGTGTAGCTATTTTCCCATCACAAATTGAAAAAGCACTGCTTAAGGCAGGCGATGTAGAGCCTCATTATTTAATAATAGTTACAAGACCTGGAACTTTGGATGAAATCGAAGTCAAGGTGGAAGCATCAAAAGACATTTTCTTCGACGGAGTTAAGGAAATGATGGCAGTCCAGAATAAGATTGGAAAATCCATTGAAAATGAAACAGGTATCAGGGTAAAGGTAACTCTTGTGGAACCTAAAACATTACCTAGATTTGAAGGAAAAGCAAAAAGAGTTATTGATGAGAGAAACTTACATTAAGGGGGAGTATTATGAAAATTAAACAGTTATCAATTTTCTTGCAGAACAGAATGGGGAGTTTGGCAAAACCTTTGGAAGTCCTTACAGTTGCAGACGTTAACATCAGGGCAATGTGCATGGCGGACACTTCTGAATTCGGTATATTAAGACTTGTTGTTGACAATCCGGAAAAAGGAAAGGAAGCATTGGAGCAAAACAATTTCCTTGTAAAAATGACTGAAATCATAGGTGTTGAAATGAACGATGCACCTGGAGGTCTTACAAGCGTATTGAATACAATCAAAGATAACAATATCGATTTGGAATATCTGTATGCTTTTACACATGACAAAAAAGATAAAGCAATATTATTGCTCCATACTGATGACATAGACAGATTAATCAATGTTTTAAACGAAAATAACATTACCATCGTACCAAGCGAAGAAGTTTATAACTTATAAACTTCAAATTTTCTTTTTTTAAAAAATATTCACCTAATCATAGAATAATTAAATAATATTTAAATAATTAATGAAACATACTATTTTTATCAATCTCATGACTTAACCATGAAAAATATTAGGTGATTTAAATGGGAAAACTAGAAGGAAAAGTGGCAATAGTAACTGGTGCAACTTCAGGTATGGGCAGAGACTCAGCAAAATTATTTGCAGCTGAAGGGGCAAAAGTTGTAGTAACAGGAAGAAACGAAGAAAGAGCAAAAGCAGTTGTTGATGACATTACCGCTGCAGGCGGAGAAGCAATCTATGTCATAGTCGATATGGCAAACTTGGATGAAGTGCCAAAAGTATTTGAAGCAACAATGGATGCATATGGAACTGTAGATGTGCTATTCAACAATGCAGGAATGTTAAGCATGTCTCCATTAATGGATTTGACTCTTGAAGAATGGAACAAAGTATTCAATGTAAACGTTACCTCAGCACTGCTTTTAACACAGCTAGTTGCTCCTGTAATGAAAGAAAAAGGAAAAGGAACCATTGTCAACACATGTTCTGTAGCTTCATTCGGAGCCCACCACGGATTTGCAGCATACGTTGACAGCAAACACGCAATGATGGGTCTTACAAGATCTATTGCCTGGGAATTAGGTCCTGAAATCAGATGTAACGGTATTGCACCAGGTTTAATCCACACCGCAATGGTGGACAGTATCGGAGGACCTTCAGCCGTTCAGCAAATGATTGACCAATGCCCTGTAAAAAGATGCGGTCAGCCTGAAGATATTGCAACTGTCGCACTATTTTTAGCATCAGATGACTCTGCATTTATGGACGGCCAAATCATAAAAGTAGACGGTGGATTTGAGATTTAAACATCTCATTCCTTTTCTTTTTTTAGCTCATCAATCTTTTTATTCAATTCATTAACTTCCAAAGTCAAATCATCTATTTTCGATTCCAAGTCACTGTGTGAATCTCTGCTGATTCTTGAAACATATATTGATGAGATAACAGCAGTAATGGTTGCAAAAATAAGTATGCCTCCAACCATGGCAACCATACCAATCACCCTACCGGTAAAACTTGAAGGAACAACATCACCATAACCCGTACCCGTCATGGAAACAACAATATACCATAATGCGGTTGAAAAATCATTTATGTTGGAATCAAAATATTTAAAAAGAACTGAAATGACACAAACAAATAATATAGTTAGTGAAATAATCTTATCAAGATATGTTCTTTTCAAAAAGTTCTCCAGATTTTCACTATCATGATGAATAGCAAACAATTTGATGTATTGAACAAGTTTTACCAATCTGAAAGGCCTTAACAATACAAAATAAAATGGAAACATACCCCAAATGCTTAAGATATTATTTAGCAGATATCTCTTTTTATCATCAGAATTATATAAACAATAAAAGAATTCAAACCACAATAAAATACATAATATAAGGTCAAAATAATAAAAAGCTGTTTTTAAAGTAATATCCGTTGAATAGAAAGTCACGAAAAAAGCAGCAACTAAATCAATGACTATTAAAATACCAATAATAAAATAAAATGCCTGTTTTCTATCTAAATTCATCATAGTATCTCTAAATCTTCAATGCATGAAACCAATTTTGAAGCCAGTGTGCGTGTAACGTCCATAGGCTCATATGTATAGCATTCATAAACAATTGTAGGTATTCCTGCCTTTGCAGTCGGTTCTGTTATAAATGGTGGGCTTGATCTAAATTCAGGAGCATAATAGACCAGCTCATCAACAGAATCTATAATATCATTAACATATCCCGTGGACTTATCATCAAAGCCCGGTGCAAAAACGAAATTGGTAATTTCATAATCTCCAGGCCCGCGTGAACCCCTATTGGAGTGAATATCTAAAAACAAATCATAGCCATTATCAATTATATCATTCTTAATGAATTCCTGAGCCAAAAGCTGGCCTTCAAGACGGCCTTCAGTCTCACTATTTGGGTCATTAACATGAATATTATATAGATAATAACAATAATTTAAATCATTTCTTGATGTTAACTCATCGAATAAAGCCCTGTGAGACTTGCTTTCAAGAGGATGCATTCCAATTACATAAGCAATCCTAACATCCGAGCTTTCATCTCCAAAAGGACCGTGAATGTGAACACTTCCCAAATCATTTTTACCGAGCAATCTAGCCTTAAACTGGCTGGAATCAACTCTTGCCTCATAAGTCGGACCTTCAGGATAATCCATATTAACACCAAAAAAAAGAAAAGTAGTGACTAGAAAAAATCTAGTCTTGGGATGGTGAACGTGCACCTAATTCTTTATTCAATTCATAAATCAATCTGTTATCGCCGTCAGCCAATTTAGCTTTAGCTACCAATTCCATTGCGTTTTCCTCTTCTTCGACTTGTTCTTCAACAAACCATTGCAAGAAGTTATTGGTTGCATGATCTTTTTCTTCAATGGCCAAATTAACCAAATCATTGATTAAACCTGTTACCATTTTTTCATGCTCAAGAACATGTTCGAATGCGGCCAATGGAGAATCCCATTCGGTTTGAGGTCCTTCAATAGCAGTTAATGTAACGGAAGCTCCTCTTCTGATAATGTAGTCATAAAATTTCATACCATGTTCCAATTCTTCTTCTGCTTGTACTCTCATCCAGTTAGCAAATCCTGCTAAGTCTTCATCTTCAAAATAAGCTGCCATGGACAAGTATAAATATCCTGAGTACACTTCAGCGTTTAACTGACCGTTTAATGCTTTTTCCATATTTTCAGACACCATTTAATATCACCATAATAGAATTTGTATTTTATTAAATATAAATTTAAAGAAAAAATAAGATTTGTAAAAAGGATAGCTATTAAGATAAAAATTGTGAGATTACCCTAATAGCTATTGTAGACAGTGAAAGACGTTATGTTTTCCATAACTCCTCTCTTTTAGTTTAACAATTATTTTATATTATCGAAGAGGAATACTGCAAAATTGGTTATGCTGACAATCCCGCAATACCTCAAAGGCTGATGTATGTTTTTTTTAATATAAAATAACCGGAAAAATAACCAACATATTGTTAAATTATTTTTCTAAGATTAGTATCTAAACACTAATCTTAGAAAGACAATTATAGAGGGAAAATAGCTATTATAAAAAATTATAATAGCTATTAGTCATATGGCCGATTATGTTTATTCCAATTCTAATGGACCCAATTTCTGTAAGGTCTTGTGAAATTCATCCATAGTTTTTTGGAATTTTTCCCCTTCGGATGCTGAAATCCATTCGAAACGGAAACGTTCTTTTTCAATTCCAAATTCTTCTATAATGTCTTGTACGATTTTTGCTCTACGTGACCATTTGTAGTTACCTGCATCATAGTGGCAGTCTCCAATATGGCAGCCTCCTACAAACACTCCATCTGCGCCTTCTTCAAATGCTTTGAAAACCATTGATGGATTGATTCTTCCAGAGCACATTACACGAATAATTCTTACGTTAGGTGGATATTGCATACGTGCAGTACCTGCTGTGTCAGCTCCACCGTAACAACACCAATTACATAATAATCCTACAATTTTTAATTCATCAGACATTAAAAACACCTCATAATTCCTCTTTTGCAGGACTGTATAATGGTGGTTTTACATCATCACTTACACCTGCTACATATCCGGTTCTTTCTTGATATTTCTTTTGCAATTTATCAAATACTAAAGATACAGGAATATCCATTGGACATACATCATCACATTGTCCGCAGTCTATGCAACTGAAACTCATGTGGGATAATCTGATACCTTGGAATGCAATTGGTTTTGGAGGAACATCTGATGCATCAAAGTAAGATTTGTTGAGTTCACAGTTTTCATAACACCAGCATACCGGACAAACATCTCTACATGCGCAGCATCTAATACAATGATCCCATTCTTTGATTCCGCTTACTTTATCATAATTAGCGGCCTGATTCTTTTTAGCCATTTTAATCATGATGCCTTCTACTTTTAATCTAGCATCAATTGCATCTTGAGAAGGGGATTTGGTTTCTAGGATTCCTGCACTTTGAGCGCCTTTAATTAATTCTTCACCTTTTTCATCATTGACTTCAATGAATGTCCAGCCGTCACTTGCTCCCCAGTTACCGCAAGCAATGTTGGCTTTTCTAGGTATTTTAACGTCACATCTTTGACAGTTTGAACGACGTCCAAATCCTTCATGTTCTAATTCGTGGATTTTGACACCTTTTTCAGTTCCGTCAGCAAGTTCTACGATAAATTGTCCTTTATCAATTTCTTCACTTACAACATCGTCAGGATCGATATCATAGAACAATTCAATCATTTTTCTTCCGGTTACAGGTGATACTGTTCCACCGCAGTTTAAACCGACGGTGAAAATATTGTCCGGGTTAATTTTATGTCTTTTGATAAGTTCGTCAATTGAACGAATATCACATGGTTTACATGAGACTGCAACTTTTTTATCTGAAAGATATTTTTGAATTATATCACCAAACATTGTTGGTGCACAGTGATAGGAACCTGCAGTTTTAATCAAATCTTCAGAATCAGTTACAAAAGTTGGAACTCCGTCATAAATATCATCACCAGGAGATAATGCCAATACGCCATCAACTATATTTTCATCGAGCAAATATTTGAAAATACTTGTTACGGCTCCACCACATTCTCCTGCTTCTTGAATGTCTGGATTTTTTGATCTAGCTAAAAAATAACTCATATTATCACTCACAATTTTTCTTGGATTTTTTCAATTACCTCATCTACGCCCAATGCATCTGATTCGATAACTGCATTGAATGTTTGAGTTTCACCCATAGCATTTACAAAACTGCCATCATTTTCAAGCCATGACTTAATTGGAACTACAATCTGTGAAGCTTTTGAAGTTGAGTTTTCACATGGAGTAAAGCTTACAATGTTTGAAATTGAATCAAAGTCAAAATCAATTTCAGGAATTAAATCATCATTGAAAACAAGCAATGCATCAGTATTATTTAATAATTCACTTAATTCTTCTTTGGATTGGGCTTTTACAACACCCATTGCTCCTTTTGAATTACATTTACTGAATACCGGCAAAATTTTTGATTTTGTTTTTTCAGAGATTTCTTTAATTTTATCCAATTGTTCGGATGATTCAATTACATTAAACAATATTACTGATGATTCATCCAATTTATCCTGAGCATTATCTAAAACATCATCGATAGAATCAAAAATTTCACTTGAAACATTAGCAGTTACTGAGTTTTCAGGAGTGAAAGAGTAAATATTGGATTCATTATTTTTTGCATGAATGATTCTTCTACCGATTAACGGATTAGTGTATAATATATCTCCAATAACAATAAGACTAGATGCATTTTCAATATCTTCATAAGAAGCAACGTCAAAATCAATGTCTACAAAATTATCTGCATATAAAACAATATTAAAATTATTTGATTCTGCAAAAGCCTTTATTGCTTCGATATCTTCAACACTATTATTTCCGGAACAGAAAACTGTAATCTTATCAGCGTCTTTAGACTTAATAACATTACAAACTTCATCGATTGCTTTATCCAATTCTACATTAGAATTTGAAACAATAGCACTTTCTAATCTATTTTTATATATGTCAATTGAATTTCTGCCATTTAAACAATTTTTTCCTTCATTTACTGGATGCCTTTTATATGGATATGTTCCAACTACATCCCCCTCTTCTGAAACAACATTAATACCGCAACCAACACTGCAGGAAGGGCACAATGTATGTTTGATTTCTAACATTTTATATCACCCAAAATTAGTTATAAAGAGCACTATGAATATTCTCACTTACAAAATTATCTGCTGACTCATCATCAGATAAAATATGATTAGATGGTAGAGTTAAAGAAAACATTTTCATTAATATATCAAATGAATTATTTACAATGATTTGAGAAGAAGTTTCTTCCCTAAATTCTTCAAAAGCCTCTAACTTTAAAATACCTTCAATTTTAAAGTTTAAATCTAGAAAAATTGATTTTAGAACACAAATGTATCCCATATTTTCTTGATCAATATGCGTATAATCAATTGCCCAATCCATTTCTAAATCTAAATCACAATTTTTAGGATTTGTTAAAGGTCGAATCATAGCAACTTTTTCTATATAAACTTCCATATTACTCTCGCCAACATATTTTTTTAAATATTATCTCCAACTATTCAATTAATCAAATAAATAATGAATAAATGAATAATCTAATATTAGTTAGTAGTAATAACTATATAAAAGTTATTAATATATTTCTCTAATTAAAATAATCTAATTTAAATATAAATATTTAAAATCACTTATTTTAATAAATAAAAGTATTTAATAAGGAAAATTAATATAAAACAGATTATTTGTCCTTTTATAAAAAAAAGTAATAATTAAGTCTAAAATCAAAAATTAATAAAAAATAGTAAAAATCAATTTATCGAGTTTAAAATTAAAATTTTATATTAATTAATATAATTTTCACATTAATTTTAAAAGTGATTATAATTATACATTTATTTTAAAAAAATAACTGTTTAAATTTAATTTTAAAAAGTAATACTTTAATACAAATTAATACTACTTGATAACATAAAAAAAATTAAAATAGTAATACAAATTGAACAAAATATTTAATTATTTAATATATAAAAAATAGAATATTTTTTATGATTGAAAAGTCAATTTACGAAGATTATCAAATTAATTTCAGTGATTCATACACAAGTAATGATGCATACTATTTCGTATTTAACCAAGACCGTGAATTATACTTAGACAATGACAACCTTATTAATAATATAAGTTCATTTAATATAAACTTTTCCCTATATATTGGACAGTATAAAAATAAAGACTGCTTTGTTGTAAACAGTGACTTCGAAAAGGGTTATGATTTGAAGGAAGTTTATGAAATTGACAAAGACATATACCTAATGGCAGCAAAAGCAGTTTTAGTTAACGACTGGTATATATCACATCAGTTTTGCGGAAGATGCGGAACAGAGACTGAAGTAGATGAAAAGGACATGATGTTAAAATGCCCCAAATGCGGTCAGGTGCACTATCCGAGAATCGCTCCTGCAATTATTGTGGCCATTAGAAATGAGGACAAACTGCTCATGGCAAAACACAGCTATCATGACAACATCAGATATGCATTGATTGCAGGTTTTGTAGAGCCCGGCGAGTCAATAGAAGAAGCCGTTCACAGGGAAGTCTCAGAAGAAGTGGGGATAAAAATAAAAAACCTGAAATACCTGAAAAGCCAATCATGGCCATTTCCAAATTCACTGATGTTGGCTTTTGAAGCGGAATATGACTCCGGCGACATTAAAGTTGACGGAGATGAAATACTTAAAGCCAAATGGTTTAAAAAAGATGAAATAATCAGATACGCTTCAGACATAAGCATCTCTGACTGGCTGATACAGAGATTCATTGACAATAATTAATTCTCCTTAAGAATCAATCTGGACTGTTCATCAAACTTATTGTAATCTGATATGTAATTTTTATCCTGAACAGGTTTGAATTTTTCAAATTCTTCTTTTACAAACTCATCGACAGCTTTTCTGGAAATACTTCCCCTCCCATGCAGGATTTGATATTCGTTGAATTCTAAAAATTTATCCAAACGAGAAGCCCAATCCTCCATAGACATTGCCTTATGCCTCAAAGCTAAATTCTCAGCATAATCCAAATACATATTAACAATGCGATTAAGTTCAGAAATCTCTTCTTCAGACAAATAGTTTTTAGCTACCTTAGTATCACTCAACATAATTTTACCATTGGGAGCATCCTTCCAAGTGGTTAATCCCATATGTTCCCTATCACTACTTGCACGCTGTTTGATAATTTCTGGAGGAGTTAATCCTGAAATTGCAAAATGCAATTTAGACTGAACGCATCTGTAGAAATTAATAGTTATTTCAGCTTTAGGATTATAGTCATATGAAGTAGCAAAAAGATCAGTTACTTTTTCATATACACGTCGCTCTGATGATCTGATTTCTCTAATACGTTCCACAAGTTCATGAAAATAATCTTGGCCAAATCGAGACCCGTTTTTTAAAATTTCATCGTCTAAAACGAAACCTTTAACCATGAATTCTTTTAAAACACTAGTAGCCCATATTCTGAAGTGTGTTGCATTTTTAGAGTTAACTTTATACCCTACAGATATAATAGCATCCAAATTGTAAAAAGTTTGATTACGTTTTACTTGACGATTTCCTTCAGTTTGAACTGTCAAAATTTTTTTGACAGTTGAATTTTTTTTCTAATTCTCCAGTTTTGAAAATATCACTAAGATGATATGAAATATTTTGTTTTGAAACATTAAACAAATCAGCCATTGTTTTCTGTGTAGCCCACATAGTCTCCCTTTCATGGTTAATAATAACATCTATTGACACTTCTCCTTCTTCACCAACATATAACAAAGTATTTTGTATTTGACATTCTTCATTCATTTTATCATCTCTTTATATTTTTTAATTAAATGTGCTTAATAATATAAATATCCTATTATATAAACTTCATTTATGATTTAGAGTAATATTTATCATGTAAAACAATATTTAGAAGTCAATACAATTTTTATGACCTGGAACAATTTTACTAAATTGAAAGAAATTCACAAACCAGAAAATGAAATTAACAGACAATATAACCATAGTCTCAAAAAAAATAGTTTGATAAAAAATTATATGTCAAAAATCAAGTTTTAACCCTTTTAAATTACTTGATATTGGCTTTTAAAGTAGAATACGAATCTGGAAACATTAAAATTAACGGGAATAAAATATTTTAAGTGAAATGATTTAAAAAAAGATGAAAAAATTAGATATTTTTAGATAACATATTGATGTTATTTAAAGCTATGACTCCTGCTTTAAGCTTCAACAATCCCTCTTTCAATAATTTTTCAGGACAGGCTATATTCATTCTCAAGAATCTATCGCCATTCTGGCCAAAATCGATTCCTGCAGACAAGAACAGTCCCTGGTTTTGCCTTAAAAATTCAGACAGCATCTTTGATGTAACATTTAAAGCTGAACAGTCAAGCCACAGGAGATAAGTAGCATCGCATTCAACCAATTTTATAATCGGAAGTTCACTGGCTAAAAAATCTCGAACGATATTCTTATTTTCGTATAAGACTTCCTTTAATTCCTCAAGCCAGTCTTCAGATTCACCATAAGCGGCAATTACGGCTGATGCTGCAAAGACATTGCACGAATCAGAGTTATCTATATGCATCTGGGCTTTGATTTTTTCCAACAGTTCATTGTTTGTCGTATGGACAATGGAACTTTGAAAACCTGCAATATTGAATGATTTTGATGGAGATAAACACCTTATTACGTTATCATCTGCTTCAAAAGGATTGTATTTAATTCCTGGATCTGTCAAGTCACAATGAATCTCATCAGATATTAAAATGACACCATGCTTTTTACACAGCTTGCCAATTTGAGTTAAATCATCTTCAGACCAGATTTTGCCGATGGGATTGTGGGGATTGCAAAGAATCATCATCTTAACCTTGGATAATTTCTCATCCAGATCATCAAAATCAATCCTATATTCACCATCTTCATAAATCAGCTGATTTTCCAGGACTCTGCGATTATTGTCCTCTATCACATAAAAAAATACATGATAAACAGGAGTTTGAATCAATATTTCATCATTTTCATCAGTCAAACACCTTATCATGGATGAAATTGAAGGCATCACCCCAATCGAGTATGCCATATCCTCTTTTGACATCTTCAAATCATATCTTGAG
>JAFZMD010000052.1 GCA_017553445.1 Methanobrevibacter sp.
CTTGCGGCAATCATCTCAATTTTTTTCCATATCAGTCTGGAAGGAATTTTAGGTGTTATCATATCCCTTGTTATCATTAAGGCAAGTATTGATATGATTAAAGAAACTGTAGATACCATGCTTGGTGAGAGAATTGACAAGGATTTATCATTAAAAATAAAAAAATCCATTGAAGAGATTGACGGTGTTTACGGAGCATATGATTTAAATCTACACAGCTACGGACCTGAAAATATACAAGGGTCAGTTCATGTTGAAATTGACGATTCCCTGACTGCCAGTGAAATTCACACGTTGACTCGAGACATTACCTTTAAGATTTATAATGAGTTTTCAGTTCCTTTAACCGTTGGAATCTATGCAAGAAACGACAAGTATGATTACATCAGACATGATTTGGAAGAAATCGTGTCTCAATATAGTGAAGTCCTCCAGATTCATGGCTTTTATGTGTATGAATCTCAAAAACTTGTAAGTTTTGACATTATTGTTGATTTTGATGCAGAAAGAGAAAAAATAAAAGCTGAAATCACTTCAAAGCTTAAGGAAAAATACCCTGAATTCGACTATCTCATAATCGATGACTATGATATCAGCGACTGATATTATATTCATTATTTTTTTGTTTTTACAATAGAAATATACGTTTAAAATCCTGTAAAATATATTATTAAATAACATTTTTAAAAGCTTTTTTTAAAATATAAAGAATTTTTATCAAAAATTGAGTTTAATTTCAAGTGTAACGGTTACAATATAAAAAATTTAATATTAATAAAAAATCAAATAAAATTATATGAATATACTGATAATCGGCTCAGGTTCTGTCGGCATAGGACTTGGCAGCTCACTTTTATCTCAAGGCGTAAATGTTTCATTTCTTGCAAGCGAAAAGACTGCAAGGAAAATGAAGGAAGATGGAATTAAAAGGACGGGTCTCTTTACAAACTATTCATTCAGCCCATCCCAATTCAACGTATATGAAAGCTACTCAGAAATTCCAAAAAAATCATATGACTATGTACTTGTTGCAAGCAAAACAACTGCAAACAGTGACATAAGCAGAAAACTTGATGAAAACAGGGACATTTTAAAAGACGACTTCACAATATTAATCTGTCAGAACGGCTTTGGAAATGACGAGGCATACCTTAAATACTTCAAGACATCAGAAGTATATTGCGCACGCATCATCACAGGCTTTACAAGGCCTGAGAGAAACATAAGCGAAGTGACTGTATATACCGAACCGATACTTCTTGGATCACTTCAGGGCGAAGACACAAGTCATCTTCAGACCATAGCAGACAATATTAACGCATCCGGAATTAAATGCGAGCTGACGGATGAACTGGACAAGTACCTTTGGGCCAAAATGCTCTACAACTGCACATTAAATCCGTTAGGAGCAATTTTAGATGTCACATATGGAAAACTGACCGAAAACGAGTACTCAAAAGAAATCATGGATGACATAATTGAAGAGATTTTCAACGTAATCAAAGCGTCCCCATATTCAACGTTGTGGGAGACTTCTGACGATTACAGGGACATATTCTACTCAAAGCTGGTTCCAGATACCTATAACCATTACTCATCAACCCATCAGGACATAAAAAGAAAAATAAAAACGGAAATTGATACACTGAACGGGAAAGTTATAGAACTTGGAGAAAAATATGATGTTGATGTAAGCACCAACAGACTTATCTACAAGTTAATCAAGGCTATTGAAAGTGACTTCTAATCTGTGAGCTTTTCCAATAGCTCTATTATCCTATTGTTCTGCTTAATCATTTCCCTGTTCTGCAAAATCAAAATATCCAATTTATTCTCATCAAGAATTTCCCTAATTTCAGGATCAACTTTAGGTTCGCCCTTAGGTTCACTTTTAGGTTCACTCTTAGGCTCAGGTTCATTTTTAGGCTTTGACGTTTTTACACGTGTGGAAAACCTTTCTATAGGATTTCCCTCCTTTAACTCAATATCATCATCAATCAAACGTGTTCCGCAATCCACGCAGAAAACATTTTCTTCACTATACACTTTATTACACTTTGGACATTTCATTTAAATCACCTTCTATGGGAAAGCAAATACCAGGTAAGCAATCTGCTGTTTGAATTATCCTGATGCTGATTTTTTTGTGATACATAATTATAGTTATCATTATCTGAAATGGTATCTAAATACTTTCTGTTCTGATGCTCCTTTACAACCTCATCCAAAAGGCCATAGAAATCATCTGATGACATATCGGATTTGGGAGCGGACTCGACAATATGTGAAATATTATCTTCTATGGCATTTCCCTGAAAGCAGATGCAGTAGACGGAATCATTGACCGGGAAATAGAGATAGGATACATTTTTATCAATATACTTATTATATGTTGTCAAAAGCTTAACCGGACGATCGCCAATCGTAGAATCCTGTTTCAAATCAGCAATGTTGTAATTTCCGCCATAATTGCTGACGATATAATCATCCACACACAATATTGCAAATGTCCGGTAATCCTTATAGACATATTTTGTATTCTGCAAATCTCCATTGGAGTATTGGCTGGGAATTTCAAATTCGGCACCGTTTACAGTGACTTTGGAAAAATCACTGGCATAAACACTTCCAATTAAGATAAATATAACGAAAAAGAAAATTATTTTTTTCATCAACTAATAGTATATGATAAAGTTGTATATATAATAGATGGAAAAAGGGCCAAAATCCTAAAGACTTATATACTTGGAAGTAATAAAATAGTATTGTTCATATTTTACATACTTTTTTTTATAATATGAACAATGGTGATGGTTAATGATAAGCATTCGTTTGTATTCCTTTAGTGGTGTTTAGGAAGAGAATGCTTATTTGTTTAAAAAATACTTATTCTTATGATTATTTCAAGGTGAAAAAATGGAAAACACTGAAAATTTAAAAAATTTGACTGAACAGTATATTGAACTTGAAGACAACGGCGCATCCGAAGAGGAATTGGACAGCCTTGCCCATGAAATCGACCATGCAGTATTTCACGCCGAACTTTACATGATTTTAAACAAAATCGAAGATGAAAAAGAAATTGTGGCATTGCTCATCGGCGAAGACGAAAAAGACGAAAGCTTTTTCATACCAGTCTACACCAGTGAAGAAGAAGCAGACAAAGCCATTGAATTTTTTAAAACCCAACAGGGAAGCGGAGAATTCGAACTTGACAAAGGCACCGGAGAAGAAATCATTGCAGCATACACCGAAGATGATGATTTCCTAGGCCTTGCAATAAACGCACCGGAAAACGGATTTGTAGTTTTTGCTGAAACCGTACATAACTGCTGTGACGAATAGATATGCAACTTAAAGACTATAAATACTATCAGAAAAGCTCTGAAGGCGGCTGCAAAAGCCAGATGAAGGATTTCATTAACCTCTATATTGAAATCCTTAAAAAGGTTAAAAAGGAATCTGCCTCAGAGCTTGACGGCGTTAAAATCAATATCAAAAGAAGCTACCCTCAGGAAGTCTATCTGACATTGATGGATGAAAATGACCAGCCAATAAGGCTAACATTGACTGAAAAAACATCAGAATACATCATTCCAATATTCACTGATGTGTGCGAATACAGAGAAGGCAGCGAAAAGCTATCCAAGCTATTCCTCGATGAATTTACAGAGACCGTCATAACACCCTATGACATCAAAAAACTTGGCGAAGAAGATGAAAACTTCAAGGGAATAGTAATCAATCCTCATTCCCAAAATTTCAGAATGAATACGGAGGGAAAGATATGAACTTCATATGCCCGACACTTGGTGAAGATCACGAAAAGGACTTTCTCGTAATGGGAAAACCTGATGATTTCAAGATAATTGTCTTTTCCGATATGGAAAACTATGGTGAAGGCTTCAAATATTTGGAACTGGCTGACTATAAACCATGTGAAGTGTCAATTGACCTTTTTAAGGAACTTGCAAAAAATGATGATGAATTTTCAGGCCTTATTTTAGACATTCACTCAAAAAACAGAATAATTAAAAAAGAGGAAATTTTGAAACTATAGCTCTTCATCCTCCTCTTCTTCAGGCTCTTCCTGATTGTAATACTTATATCTGTAGGACATTTTAAAACCAGATATGACCTCTCTTTTCGGTCTGCGTTTTACGTGAATCCTTTCTTTATTAACATACTCTTTTTGAAAATCCTTATTTAATTTCCTGTTTTCACGATAATATGTATTTTGCCTTTTTCTTTTATGGGGAGACCTATACATCCTTTTTCTCAGTAAACGTCTGCGGTGTGTTAATAAACCTATCACGAAAATCACTTGTTTCTGGAAGCAGATTTATCTAATGTAGCTTGAATTTCATCAATTCTTTCAACTACAACCTTAATAGCTTGTTCTCCTTGACGAGTTGGATTTATTCCTTGTTCTACAAGTAATGCATCTCTGATATCTCTTAATCTGTCAATTGAATCAATTTTCATTATTGTTGAGTAAAACATTAAATTCCTCCAATACTATAATAAAATTTAGTTATTTAAATCATATAAACTTTATCAAATACAAAATTATTTATATAATTATTAAATACAATTAGAAATATGTATAAAACTCAACAGGTTATCTATTTATCCGGAGGTTGCTTCTGGGGTGTTGAAGCATATATTTCAAGACTCAAAGGAGTTAACCAGACCGAAGTGGGCTATGCCAATGGAAAAACACATGACCCGACATATGAAAGTGTCTGCACTGGAAAAACCGGCCACAGCGAATGCGTGAAAGTCACATACAATCCCGAAATCATATCCCTTAAAGAGATTTTGGAAGAATACTTCAAGATAATCGACCCATTTTCACTCAACAGACAAGGCGCAGACATCGGAACCCAATACAAGACCGGAATTTACTGGCAGGAGCCATCACAGAGAAGCACCGTCATCAGATTTCTGAATGAAAAACAGAAAGAAGTTGATAAAAGGATTCTTGTTGAAGCTCATCAAATCCATGGATTCTATCATGCCGAGGACTATCATCAGAAGTACCTGGAAAAAAATCCGCAGGGCTACTGCCATGTTGATTTAAATCAAATAGACACCAAAGAATTCGAGCACCTGACCGGTGAAGAGTATAGAATAACACAGCTTGCAATGACAGAAGCGCCCTTCAGTGGCAAATACGATAACTTTTTTGAAGAAGGTATATATGTAGATGTTGTAGACGGCGAAGTTCTCTTCACTTCAAAGGACAAATTCGACTCAGGATGCGGATGGCCGGCATTTTCAAAACCTGCAAGAGAAGACGCAATCATAAAACATAGGGATTTCTCCCATGCAATGGTAAGAACAGAAATCCGAAGCAGAAAGGCGAATTCCCATCTTGGACATGAATTCAATGACGGCCCAAACGGATCCAAAAGATACTGCATTAATTCCAGTGCATTGAAGTTTATTCCAAAAAAAGACTTGAAAAAAGAAGGATATGAAGAATATATTGGCCTTTTTGAATAGTTCTCCTATCCCAATATCATTAAGATTAAAAAAAAAAAGAAATGGAAGTTTTTCACTTCCACATTATGCCCTATAATAAAAATAGATTGTTTCTATGCCTTCACCGTGTGAACTTTTCTGTTCGATTATTTCATTGTTTTTGAGTAAGTAGACATTAGTTGGTCCATTTTCATATTGATTAACAGTTACACTTGCTTCTTTTAGTGAATTGCCCAAATCAATTGTTTTAGATCCAACACCTTCATCGGCCATATATTTTCCATTGACTGTTAAATCCAATTTCCATTTTCCAGTGGTATTGATTAGTAACTGATAGCTAGCATCTGAACTACTTGTATTGATGCTTCCTGTAGAGTTACTTCCGCTTATGTTCGATGCTGAACTGTTAGCATTTGAGTCAACAACAATGATTGTAGGCTCATTGTTATTTCCTCCCAGAAATACAAATGCGCAGATTATAATTACAATGATTACAATTACTGCCCCAATTATTCCTAATTTTTTATTATCCATTTCAATCACCAGCATTTATTCATAGATGTATTCTTACATTGAAATTCATCATATATATAGATACTGTTCATAATAATAATTATTTTATTGTTATTACCTTAAATTTTTTGAAAAAATATCCATAAAATTATATTTATATTAATTAAATATGAACAAATTAAATTTATAACCAAGTTATAATTTTTTATATCAAATTTTTAAAAAATTTGTGGAGAAATATTAAAAAAAGAAAATGTTATGGCTCAATGTTTTTTAAAATTCAAATCATTTGAATTTTTTAAAAGAGCCAAAAACAAGAAAGCTAAATTATTTTCTCCTATAGATGTCAGCAGAACTTAACAATACAATAGCAATCACAAGAAGCAATGAAAGAGGATTTCCCGCAGAAGGCATTGTAATTGCATCTGCCTTAGCTTGAGGAGAATCACTTCCACGAATCAGTACGGTAGTAGTTGCGCTGTCATAATCAAATGCTGTAACTGTAGCCAAACCTGCTTCATCACCTTCAAGATATGCAATGGCCTGTCCGTTAATCCAATCTAAAGTAACTGATTTTTTGCCGTTGAAACTTCCCAAATCAGTAGATAATGTAACTCTTGGTCCGCTGAAATATAAATCGGCGTCCGAACTGTGATCCTGACCTAATGAATCAATATAAACATCAGCAGTAATTTTTGAAAATTCACCGAGATTAATCACATCAGGATTTGAGTTAACACGCAAAATCAGCCATGGATCATAAATAATATTGCCATTGTTATGTTTAAATGCTGAATCAAGAGGTCTGGAATTAGTACCCCACCAATTGAATCTTGCATCAACATCTCCTGCAGTTGATTTATCCAAACCTGAAAAAAACTTATCCAAAAATGCTCCCAATTTAACGCTCATATTTCTAAGTTCCTCTTCAGTGCAGTTTTCAAAAGTCTTCTGTGACTTCAAAAGCATATAAGCTATTTCCTCAGAAGACATGTTAGGGTCAAAGCCATATGATTCCAATATGAAAGCCTTGGTGCTCTCCTTCACCACATCATATTCCAAGTTGACTGCACGATTATACCTTATTACTGATGGCATTATTACCGCAAATCCGGTTTCAATTCCAGTTCCTTCCAAATTATTGCCAAATACTGACAAATTCCCATCAATGCTAAAGTCCGTGTTATTTAATTTGGCGAAAAACTCATCAAAGAGTTCTATAATTTCATCGATTGTTGCATTTTCAGGAATAGTAATATTCACATTGCCCACATTCAAGCTTAAAGGAACACCGGTTATGAAGGTAGTGCTGTCACCTAAAAGATTATAGAGAATATTCTTATTGATAGCCACATTACCTAGAGAAAATGCATTGATTCCCTTAATTTTAGAAGCTTCAAAATTGGTGATATTATTATTTGAAACCTCTATGAAGGCTTCAAAATTGGTGTAATCTATACCACTAGCGGACACCCCCGTAACTGAGCCTGAAGCTTTGAAAGAATCCAGATTATTATTCAAAACATATACGTCAACACAGCCGACTCCGGTAGCATCAATACCTGTCAGTGAAGAATTTGGACCTGAAGCCTGCAGGTTAGTTATATTGACATTTTTGACTATCGCATCAGAAGTTTCATTTTGACCTATTGTGGTTACGGAAGCAGATAATCCGACTACGGAAGCGTTTTCATAGTCTCCTGAAGAAACATTGCTGATATTTAAATCTGTGAAATTAATGGTTGGCAAGGTGGTTTTTAGTGAAAATGCTCCAATGTTCATACCATAGGATTCGACTGGAGCCAAAACATTATCAACAACATTACCGGATACATCAAACTCAGTTAATGAGTCAAAAATACTATTTCCTCCAATATTAAACCCATAAGAAGTATTTAACGAATGGACGTTTGAAACATAATTATCCGTTACAATAACCTTCAAGTCATCACCTACAACACCTATACCATTAACCATAATCCCTGAAGCGGTTCCATTTTCATCTTTACAGTTTACATTGCTAACCCTGTTCTGGGATACGATTGGATTGTATGCATAAATAGAGATTCCGGCAGTAGCCAAATCAGAAATATTATTTCTAAGAATGCTTATTCCACTGATTATATCCATATCTATTGAAGTGGAGTTGAAAAAGGTGATATTAAGTTCAGACAATATGCCTGTACTTCCACCGGATATTCTATTATCGGTTATCTTACAGTTGCTTGCATTAACATAAATTCCGGTTCCATTTATATCCGAAACAGAAATATCAAATCCTGAAATGGATGTGTTGTTTGCTGCCGGAAGGATATTGAAAGCAATCTTATTGGATTTGAGAATTGCATCATGACCTACAATGGAAAGTTCCTTTGGAATTACAAGATCTTCTGAATAATTTCCGCTTTCAACAATTATGGTACTTCCTGCAGCAGCATTATCAATAGCTGATTGAATAGATTCCCCGCCATTGACGACAACCGGACTACCACTGGAAAGTATCTCATCACTATCATCCATAGGCGATTGGAAAAAATCATCCCCACCAACGATAAGTTGCTCATCGCTAGTAAAAAGAATATTTTCACTATCATCCATGGCTGAAACAGAATTCAAGCTAAATAAGAAAATTAGCAAAAATACACTTATTAAAATTTTGTTTTTATTCATCTTTCTACCCCATTATTAATCAGTAATATGATAATTATAAAAAAACTTAAACAATTATATTAATTAATTTTATAATCAATCATATATAAAATTATCTAAAAAAAATTTAAAAAAATTATAA
>JAFZMD010000053.1 GCA_017553445.1 Methanobrevibacter sp.
AAACAACATCACTAGCAACAACACTAATAGAAGCAGACTTCTTATTAACACTAACAGACTTAGTAGCACTAGCAGAACTCAAATTTTGATTACCAGCATAACTAGCAGAAACAACATAACTATCACCAGCCAAACCAGAAACATTAACTTGACCCATACCATCAATTAAATTAACAACATACTCCTTACCATCAACAGTAACAGTAGCAACACCATCAACAGCCTCACTCAAAGCAACATCAATAACCAAATCATTACCATAAGTAACATCACTAGCAGTGACGGCAATTGAAGTATCTTTTTTATTGACTTTAGCGGATGCATTAGCGCTAGCAGATTCAAAGTTTTCATCGCCACCATAATTTACAGAAATCAAATAAGTGTTTGCAGCCAAATTAGATATGTTTAAAATAGCTTTTCCTTCATTTAATTCCATGTTATAATCTTTACCATTAACCGTAATAGTTATATTACCTGTTGCAGCAGAATTAACGCTAACATCAATGATTAAATCTTCACCGTAATTAATATCCTGAGCATTAATATTAATGGTCGGAATACCTTTTACAATTACTTGTGAAATATTTTGAGCTTTATTAAAGTTATCATCACCAGCATAATCCACAATTAAATCGTAACTGCCTGCAGTTAAACCAGAAACAACAAATTGAGCATGAGCATCAGTCAAACTTTGAGTGTAACTTTCAGAACCAATAGTTAAAGTTACATTACCTGTTGCATTTTCTGAAAGATAAACATCAACAATTAAATCTTGACCTGCTATAATATTATCAGCAGTTATAATGATGTCAGTGTTATTCTTATCATATTTATTAATAAATTCACAGCCAATAACAGTTTTATTTCCATTTTCAAGATAAATATAATCGTCCATATCTGTAGAATTATTTATGAAAGTGGAATCTTTAACAAAAAGACTTTCTTTAGCATAGATATCATATACCTGAACAATTGATCCGTCAATATTTTCAATTGTATTGTCCTCAAATATTGAATCTGTTACCGTAATGTCTTTTCCATAAATAGTACAGACATTATGGTCATAGTAGCCAATATTTATATTATTAACAAAGCTACAGTTAACAATTACGATAACAGCAGAAGAATCATAAATGATACCATAAAAACCTTTATTATTACTGAAAGTAGAATTGATAACAGTTACATTTGTATGTGTAAATGCGATTACAGAACCTAACAGATAAGCAGATCCATCATTATCTTCAAAGTTACAATTTGTAATGGTAACATTCATAGTAGGATAATCAAATTCCCATAAACTATCCTCATCTTCAGCAATGACTGGAGAAACAGAATTTATGAAAGTTAAATTATCGAAAACAACATTATCTGCAGATATAATGAATACACTATACCAGTTATTGTTGTAATCAATTATATGACCATTACCTATGATTGTAATGTTTTTATTGAAGTATACATTATTTCCATTTGAAATATAATCCTTTGTTAAATAAATTGTATCGCCATCAGTTGCATTATCAATAAGCTCCTGTAACTCATCAAATGTGACAAATGAATCATTAATAACCTTAATTTTGACACTTCCTGACGAATAAGTATAATATTCATTTTCATAATAAGTTACATTAATATCATATGTTCCTTCAGTTAAATCAGACAATATTAAAACAGCAGACTTATTGACAATATCAACTATTCTTTCATCATCATTTACGCGAATAGTGACATTACCCAGTACATCATTATAAAATTCTACTGAAATCTCAACACTTTGACCAACACGGATAAGTGATGAATTAATATTCAAATCAAATTTTGTGTTGATTTTTTTGAGAGAATAACTGTTATTTATGAAAGTACAATTTTCAATGCTCGCATTTAGAGCATAAGCCCATAATGCATCGCCCACACAATAACCATCAAACGGATTATAATGAGTATTATTCACAAAACAAGAATTAACAACACAAATATTTTTTTCGGCAAAAATTGCACCACCATCACCAAAATGAATAATGTTATTTGTAAAAGTACAATTAATAACAGTCAAATCAGCACTAGCATCAATAGCGGCCCCACACCAATCAGCCTCATTATCTGAAAATGTACAATCAATAACAGTCAAATCACTTTCAGTGAAAATAGCAGCACCAGAATCTGAATCAAAAGCATTTATGAATGAAATATCCTCTAAAACAACATTGGCATCATAAATATAAAATATTCTAGATTGACCATTTCCATCAATAATATTGCCATTACCAATGATTGTAATGTCTTTATCTATAACAACTTGGCCTGTGCCATCAGCAATAAAATAATCAGTTAGATAAATGGTGTCACCAGCACTAGCATTATTAATTAGCTCCCGTAACTCTGAAAATGTGATAACTGAACCATCAATAACCGCAAATTGTGTGGTTTTAGAAGCACCTTCAATATATTCATTACCCACATAAGTTACATTTACATCATATTTACCTTCAGTTAAATCAGACAATACTAAAATAGCAGTATCATTGACTATTTGAACTATTCTTTCATCATCATTTACACGAATTGTAACCGTTCCGGTTATATGATTATAAAATTCTACAGAAATTTCGATACTTTGACCCACACTAACAATAGATGAATTTAAATTTAGGTTGAAGCCAGCTGAAAGTATTTCAAGAGTATAATCATTATCTGTAAAAGTACAATTATCAATGCTTGCATATGCCGCATAAGCCCATAATGCTTCACCGTCATCAGCTTTATTACTTATAAAGATTGAATCACTGACATTTAAATCACCATGAGAAATAATTGCACCACCTTCGGCCAAACATACAATATCCGTTCCTTCTACATTATTATTTATAAACTCAGAGCCATGAATACTGGCCGCATCTGCATCAATTGCACCACCACCGACATAATAATTAGAACTAGACCAATAAGACATATCTGTATAGCATATAGCACTATTATTTATAAACTCAGAATCATAAACATTGACAGTAAATGCTTTAATTGCACCACCCGCAGCAGAAGCTGAACTGTAATAAGGATGTGATTTAACACTATTATTTACGAATAAAGAGTTATAAATGTTGACTTCAGATGCATAAATCGCCCCCCCATATGAAAATAGTGAAGTATCTACATTATTATCTGCAAAAGTGGAGTTATACACATTAACAACATTATCTGAATAGACCGCACCACCAAAACCACGACCATTATTACATTCCCAAAGTGAATTTGAAGTAAAAGTAGAATTAATAATTGTTAAATTACCAACGGAACAGATAGCACCACCATAATATCCATAACCTCCATGATCACTAATTCTATTGTTTTCAAAAATAGAATTTATAACAGTAAGATTACCTGTGGTGTAAATAGCACCCCCCATAATATCAGTATCTTCAGAATTTACGATATTATTAATAAAAGAGCAACCGCTAATTACAGTATTATTTCCATCAATGTATAATGCTCCACCATAGAATGGATCTTCATAAGGCCAATCATTTCTAGAACAACCATTGATAAAGTTAATATTTTTTAATACAACATTATCTGCAGCAATATTGAATATTCTAGAAAGTCCATTTCCATCAATAGTATGACCATTTCCATCTATTGTAATGGCTTTGTCAATAGTGACTGGGTCTTCATGAGAATAATAATAACCATAATCAATTATTTGGCATGTAACATTTCCATTCAAGTATAATGTGTCGCCTTCATTCAAATTATTAATTGCATTTTGTAAATCTGTAAATGTTGCATTGCAAACAGATATGGTAGATGATGCGCTAACATCCGAATAAGTTGCTACAATCTCATATTCACCAGCAGCCAATCCAGAAATAACAGTTTGGGCATGGCCATCAACCAATGCCAAAGTATAACTTTTAGAATCAATTGAAACAACCACATTGCCTGTTGGATTACCACCAACATAAACATCAATAGTTAAATCATCTAAAGTAGAGATGTCCTCAGCATATATGTAAACAGTATCAAGTTCGAAAACTTTAAATTCGACAGAAGTACTATTGGAAGCATATATTTCATCACCACCATAGTCAATACGAGCGTTATAGCTATCAGCAGTTAAACCGGATAAATTAAATTCAACTTCACCACCAGCGATTTCTTTTGAATCATACCCTTCATCATTAAGATATAAAGTTACAGAACCCGTTGCATTTTCCGGAAGGGAAACACGAATGATTTCATCTTCGCCTACAGTTATATGATCCTTATCAATAATAGCAGTGATTGGAGATAACATTTTAATTTCAAACCAAGTATATTCATCTTTCGCATTATACTCTTCATCACCATTAAAAGTGACTCTGATATCATAACGTTTAGGAGAGAAATTATCAAATATCAACCGATATTCATTTTCAGTTATCTCAACTGTTTGATAGAATTCATCATTAATGAATACATCATAATTATCAAATCTATCGGTTTCTATAACAACAATTGCAGAATTTGGATAGAAAATAGTATTTTCCCCGTTATCTATATGAACATTTAAGTTAATATCCAATTTTTCAAAGGTGACATTTGGATTGTTAATGAAAGTTGAATTTGAAACTTCATATTCACCACCCTGTACAAAAATGGCAGCAGTATTATCGGAGTTGTTAACAAAAGTGGAATTTTCTACTTTTAAAAATCCGCAGTAAGAATATATTGCTGAACCTTTATCATTAGCAGTATTACTAATGAAATTAGAATTAAGAACAGTTAAATTGCTATTATGAGACTCTATAGCACCACCATTAGCCCAATCAACATAACCATTCATAAATGTAATATTATTTAAAACCACATCAGCATTTTCAATATTGAATATTCTTTGACTATTCAATCCATTGATTGAATGGCCATTACCTTCAATTGTAATTGCCTTATTTATATTTATTGGAGAGTACTCATCATCCCCATAAACACAATCATATTCCAAATAAACAGTGCTGCCTTCTTCTGCATCATCAATCATACCTTGCAATTCAGAGAAAGTATAAACATGATCTTTAACGCTTACAGATGAACTGACAGTAGTTTCTTGATATACTTCATCACCAGGATATGATACAACAACAGTGTAATCTCCAATCTCTAAACCGCTGAAGCGAACACTGGCTTCACCCCAATCTAAACTAATAGTTTGAGTGACATCGTTAACAGTTACGGTAAAAGTGCCAGTGACCTCACTAGAACCCCTAATTTTAACAACAACATCACTACCATAAGAAACATCCCTAGCAGTAACAGAAATCTCAGGAACAGCTTTAGATACAGTTACTTCGGTGCAATTATAATAGAGAACACCATCATAAACATAAGTGGCATTGACTAGATAAGTGCCCGGAAGCAAATTATTAATATAAAAACCACCATAACCATCACATAAATCAACTTCATATTCAGAACCATCAATATAAACAGTAGCAGTATCCGAAACATCCTTATTTAATGCAACATTAACCACCAAAGTTTCACCGTAATTAATATCATCAGCACCGACAGTGATTTGAACAGGAGCTTCCTCAACATGCAAACTTGCATATGCTTCACAAGAACTATAATAATCATCACCATCATAATAAGCATTTATGATGTAATCACCAGGATATATTCCTGAAATATTGAATCGGGCAACACCATCAACAATTTCTGATACAAAAGTATTCCAATCAATTTCAACCCTTATACTTCCAGTAGCCCCAGGAGTAACAGTTACATTAAAGATTAAATCATCCCCTCCAACAATGGAACAATCAGGAACACTAATTTCACAATCAAATTTCGGATAAAAATCAGCGGAAGTGTTTATTAAAATGAGATTACCTTCATAATAAATATCATTTCCACCATAGCCCGCATAATTATTAACAAACGTACAGTTAATTACAGATAAACTATCAGATCTACTATAAATAGCACCACCATATTCCCAATCCTCATGACCATTTATAAATGAAACATTTTTGAAAACAACAGTGCTTGCACCATCCCCAATATAAAATATTCGTCCATTTTCTGCACCATCAATCGTATGCCCATTACCTTCAATTATAATGGATTTTCTAATAGTAATCTGCTCTTCAGGATTATATTCATCCCAATCCGGATTATAGACCATCTGACGAGTAACATCAGAGGTTAAGTATAATGTATCACCTTCATTCAAAACATCAATGATTCTTTGTAAATCAGAGAATGATGGACTATTAACAGCCACAGTACATGTTGCTTCAGGCCAATTCAAATAAGTTGCACTAATCTCATATTCACCAACACCCAATCCTGAAATAACCGTTTGAGCATGACCATCAACCAATGCCAAAGTATAACTTTCAGAACCAATTGAAACAACCACATTGCCTGTTGGATTACCACCAACATAAACATCAACAGTTAAATTCTCCAAAGTAGAAATGTTATCAGCAAATATATAAATCGTATTTAACTCTAAAACTTTAAATTCGACAGCAGTACTGTTGGAAGCATATATTTCATCACCACCATACTCAATACGAGCTCCATAAGTTCCAACACTTAAGTCAGACAAAGTAAATTCAACTTCACCATTGATTTCTTTTGAATCACTCCACTCATCATTAAGATATAAAGTTACAGAACCCGTTGCATTTTCTGGAAGGGAAACACGAATGATTTCATCTTCATCTACAGTAATATGATCATTATCAATAATAGCAGTAATTGGAGACAACATTTTAATTTCAAACCCAGTATACTCATTTTTCTCCCTGTACTTTTCATCACCATTAAAAGTGACTCTGATATCATAACGTTTAGGAGAGAAATTATCAAATATCAACCGATATTCATTTTCAGTTATCTCAATTGTTTGATAGAATTCATCATTAATGAATACATCATAATTATCAAATCTATCGGTTTCTATGATAACAATTGCAGAATTTGGATAAAAGATAGTATACTCCCAGTTATCTATATGAACATTTAAGTTAAAATCGAATTTTTCAAAGGTAACATTCGGATTGTTAATGAAAGTTGAATTTAAAACCTCATATTCACCACCATATACAAAAATAGCAGCAGTATGTTCAGAGTTATTAACAAAACTAGAATCTTTAACATTCAAAGTACCATTATGACTGTATATGGCACCACCATTACACATAGAAACAGAATTATCAACAAAATTACAATTTAATACAGTTAAATTATTATCATGAGAGTGTATGGCACCACCGTTACCCCCAGCGGAATTATCAACAAAATTACAATTTAATACCGTCAGATTAGTATCATGAGAGTCTATGGCACCACCATCTCCCCACTCATTAAAACCATTTACAAAGGTTATACCAGATAATACCACATCAGCATTCTCAATATTGAATATTTTTACATGATTCATTCCATCAATCGTATAACCGTTTCCATCAATAGTGAGAGATTTAGAAATTGAAATAGGACTCCATTCGACAGAATCATCATAACGATAATCATTTTCTAATGTGATGGTTGAACCTTCATCGGCATCGTCAATCTTATTTTGCAAATCAGTGAAAGTACCGTTATCAGCACTTCCAACAACATCATCATCACTTAAAGATACACCTAATGTATCCACACTACCAACTAAACTGTTAGCATTTTCGGTAATTGTCTGATTGGAGTTATCCTCAGCCGATACGCCGGCCATTGAACCGATAAGTACAATCAAACAAATCAGCATCAGTATTTTCTTTTTCATACTTCCTACACCTTTTCAATTAAAAAAATTGATTCATTTAACAAAAGCATTTTTAAGCCCTTTAATTAAAAAAAGACCTTAAATATGTTTAGAATTTTATCAAAAGATATATATATAGTGGTTTTAAAGAAAATAACTGCATTTTTTAGAGAAATAGATGAAAAATAGATATTTTTTAGTGAAAACTAAAAAACAATTAAAAATATTCAAAAGACCCTCGGAAGTTAATCTTTAACTTAAATATAATTTTTGCGATATTATAAGAATGTTTTAACATTTACGAACAAATAATAGTTCTGGATTGAATTTTATACAAAAAAACAAAAAAATAATTTAGGTGATGAAGTAGATACATGACCAAAAATTACTATGAAGATAATCTTTTAACTTCATCAATCATCTTATCAAAATCAGACATATACTCCCTATCCTGAATTTTTCTAAATTTATTAAATTCATACATTGCCTTATCTTTAGCATCTTTTGATGATTTTTTACCTTTATCTTTTAAAATAGGCAATTGATTTAAATCAATATATGCATCCAATACCTCTTTCCAATCAACATACTCATAGGAATATGATTATCTGCTCGAGATTCAGCCAATGTTAAAAAACCATCGACTAAACGATTAAATTTTGTTAATTCATTTTGATTTAAATAATTTTTAGAAATTACTACATCACTAGCTAAAATTTTACCTTCAGGACTTTTTTCCCAAGAAGTCAATCCCATATTAGGTTTAGTACTATCACTACGTTCTATTATAATTTCAGCAGCAGTTTTTTCACTTACAGCAAAAATTAACTTATTCTGAACAGTAACAAAGAAATCCTTAGAAATTTTAGATTTAGAATCATAATCAAAACTAGTAGCATAAATATCAGTTATTTTTTGATTAAATCTTCTTTCAGATGCTCTTATTTCCTTAATTTCTTCAAGCAATTCATCAAAATAATCTTTTGTGAATCTACACCTTTTTTAATAGATTTTTATCAAGAACATAACCTTTTACCATATATTGCTTTAAAATTTTATTTGACCATTTTCTGAACTGTGTTGCTTCCTTACTATTGATTCTATATCCAATAGATATGATTGCATCGAGATTATACCATATTTGAGGTCTTCCACCTTTTTTAGAGTTTAGTGAATATTCTTCACTAAACTTTATATTACCCTCAAATAATTTTTTAGAAGATATGCTGACTTCTTTTTCTTCAAGTTCACCTTCATGAATAATATTAGAGAAATGCTTTGATATATTAGTCTTATCTGTCCCAAAAATCTCTGCAACAACTTTTCTACTAGCCCATAATGTTTCATCGCCAATTAAAAATTCGCCTTCAATCTCACTAGTTTCATTTTTATACAATAGTTTTTCCATTAATTTAAATTCTGCCACATTATCATCCCACTAATATTTTCTAAAATGATAATTCTTCAGCCAAATATTTTAAATAAAAATCATTAATAATACCTGAATAATTATCTAATTTAACAATATTTAATTTATTTAAGCACCAATACTTTTAAAAAACATACATGACCAAAATTAAAATTAATTTAGCCCAATCCAAATAATGATGGTTAAAATATTTAATAATTAAATTAGATTATGTGAAGAATAATATTTAAAATTTATTCAAATGTGATTTTCTACATCATTTATATGTAAAATTAAAAAAGAGGTTTAGGATTAAATCCTAAACAATATTGATACCAAAAAACATTATTATCAATCTCTTCTAAAGAGATCTCTTGTATATACCTTATCTTCAACGTCACCAAGAATGTCTGAATCGAAACGGTTTGCAAGAATTACATCACTTTCACTCTTGAAACGGCCGAGGTCATTAACCACTTCAGATCTGAAAAATTCGCTTCCATCATCCAATGTCGGTTCATAGATGATAATTGGAATTCCTTCCGCCTTTATACGTTTCATAACGTCCTGTATGGCAGACGCACGGAAATTGTCACTGTTACTCTTCATGGTAAGCCTGTAAACACCGACAGTTTTGGGATTTCTTGAAATAATCTCATCAGCAATGAAATCCTTACGCACTATATTGGAATGGACAACAGCCTCTATCATGGTCTGCGGAACATCCTTGTAGTTTGCTAAAAGCTGTTTTGTATCTTTAGGCAGACAGTACCCGCCGTAACCGAATGACGGATTATTGTAATGTCCTCCGATACGCGGATCCATACATACGCCGTCTATAATCATCTGTGTATCAAGGCCCTTGGTCTGGGCATAGGTATCAAGTTCATTGAAGTAGCTCACCCTAACTGCAAGGTAAGTGTTTGCAAAAAGCTTGATGGCTTCGGATTCTGTTAAATGTGTTAGTAATATTGGAATATCCTGCTCCCCAGAACCTGATCTTTTTTCCTCTTCCCTTGCACCTTCCAAAAGAAGGTCTGCAAACATCTGTGCCTCTTCTTTTTGGTCATCCCCACATCCGACAACTATACGGCTTGGATGGAGATTGTCATAAAGTGCCTTTGACTCACGAAGGAATTCCGGTGAGAATATGATGTTTTTGACCCCATACTTTTCACGGATGTGTTCAGTGTATCCGACAGGTATTGTTGATTTGATAACCATTAAAACGTCCGGATTGACTTTTAAAGTCCACTCTATTGCATCTTCAACTGCAGAGGTATCAAAGAAATGATTGACATCATCATAATTTGTTGG
>JAFZMD010000054.1 GCA_017553445.1 Methanobrevibacter sp.
CTGGTCAAACTGCAAAAATCGGTGTTTCAAGAGATATGATGGGCCGTATCTTTAACGGTATCGGTAAACCTATTGACGGTGGACCTGAAATCATTCCTGATGAAGAATTGGATATTAATGGTGCTCCGATGAACCCTGCTTCCCGTGAGTTCCCTGAAGAATTTATTCAAACTGGTATCTCTACCATTGACGGAATGAACACATTAGTAAGAGGACAAAAACTCCCTATTTTCTCAGGATCTGGTTTACCTCACAACGATTTGGCTGTACAAATCGCAAGACAAGCTAAAGTATTAGGTGCTGACGACGAGTTTGCGGTAATTTTCGCAGCTATGGGTATTACCAACGAAGAAGCAAACTTCTTCATGAGAGATTTCGAACGTACTGGAGCTTTAGAAAAATTAACAGTATTCATGAACTTGGCAGACGACCCTGCTATTGAAAGAATCTTAACTCCAAAAATGGCTTTAACCACTGCTGAATATTATGCATTTACCTTAGGTATGCAGGTATTGGTTATCTTAACAGATATGACCAACTACTGTGAAGCTTTAAGGGAAATTTCCGCAGCTAGGGAAGAAGTGCCTGGAAGAAGAGGTTACCCTGGTTACATGTACACTGACCTTGCAGGAATCTATGAAAGGGCAGGACGTATTGACGGTAAAGAAGGTTCAATCACTCAGATGCCTATCTTAGTTATGCCTCAAGACGATATTACTCACCCTATTCCGGATTTAACCGGATATATTACTGAAGGACAAATTGTATTAAGCAGAGAAATCTCCAGGAAAGGTATTTATCCTCCTGTGGACGTACTTCCTTCACTTTCTCGTTTGATGAGTGGTGGTATCGGTGGAGACAAAACTCGTGATGACCACAGTGGAGTATCTGACCAACTTTATTCTGCTTATGCAGAAGGTCGTGAGTTAAGAGACCTGGTTGCTGTTGTAGGGGAAGAAGCACTTACAGAAAGGGACCAAAAATTCTTAGAGTTTGCTCAAGCATTCGAAGATAGATTCATCACTCAAAGTAAAGATGAAGACAGAACTATCTTTGAAACATTAGACCTCGGTTGGGATTTACTTAAAATCTTACCTAAAGCTGAACTCAAAAGGGTTAAAGAAGAATTTGTCGAACAATACCTTCCAAAAGATTAAATTCATTTGTTTAAAACAGGTGATTAAATGGCACAAGATATTATTGATGGAATCAATCCAACAAGGATGGAGTTATTATCCCTTAAAAACAGGACTAAACTGGCTGTAAAAGGACACGGTTTACTCAAGGAAAAAAGGGATGCTTTAATCAAGGAGTTTTTTGATATCTTGGATCGTGTTAAAGGTATTCGTGAAAATGCAGAAAAAAGTTTACAGGAAGCTAATGAAGCATTGTTAGAAGCCCAAATTGCGATGGGCGATTTAGCTGTTAAAAAAGCGTCTTTATCAGTTAAAGAATCTATTGATGTTGACATTACTTCAAGAAGCGTAATGGGTGTTAACGTACCTGTAACCAATATTAAAATGGAGGAAAGATCCATTATCGATAGGGGTTACGGTTTTTCAGACACCACCATTCAGCTGGACGAAGCTGCAAAAAAATTCGAGGAATCTCTTAAGTATTTGATTGAACTTGGTGAAGTGGAAAAAACTATTTTCCTATTGGCTGAGGAAATTGAATCAACTAAACGTAGAGTAAACGCTTTAGAACATATTATGATTCCAAGATTCGAAAATACTGAAAAGTATATTGATATGAGACTCCAAGAAATGGAAAGGGAAAACTTTGTTCGTTTGAAAATGATTAGGTCTACTATTGAGAAAAACGAAAAAGCTCAAGCCGCAAAAGAGGCTGCAGAATAAGATTTTTATCTTATTCTCATCATTTTCATTATTATCTTTTTTTTTTAAAAATTTTTATTATGGTGTAAAAATGAAAAGAAATCCGATTGACCAATTTTTAAAAGATCCAGACAATAAAGCCAGACTTTTTGTGTGGATGACCTATGGGATGGTTATCACTACTTTTCTAATAACTATAGGATTTTTATTCTTCATATTGCATCTTGTCGGTGTTTTTTAACTTCTTTTATTACAATTTTGCTACTATTTTCAACTTTTTCATATAGTTGTTTAAAATTAGCATTTTTATCTATTATTGTAAGTAATGGTTCTGATTTTTCTGTTATCGTACCGATGTGCGGCAAATCGTAGATATTGTCCAGATTTATTTTTGAGTATTTGCTTCTGCATGGTGAGTAGATGATTTTTTTATATGAGTAATATTTTGCTTTTGGAATTTCAACTGCTTCATTTAAGCAGCTTTTAATGTGTGCATCAAGCATATTGATTTGAAGTGATTTTTCCACGCATTCAAATGTCCCCTGTATTCTGGGATTTATTTCTATTACATATAATCCGTTTTCATTTAAAATAAAGTCCACGCCATTGGAACCGACTAAATCAAATTTGTAGGCTAGATTCTGGCTTGTTTCAATCATGTCCCTGTTTATTTTGTCAATGTCTTTGACCTTTGTCAATATGCTTTCATCTGTAAGGGGCAATATGTTTCCAATGTAAATGAAGCTATTGTTGCTTTCAAAATCATTTTCTGTCAGCAGTCGGGAGTTCATTATTGTTCTTTTGGAATCTTTGCTTCCAAGTATTGACGAACTTAGGTTAATTCCTTCAACATATTCCTGAAGGATAAAATTTTCACCATCATTTAATTGAATTGAGCTATCATTATTTAAAAGATTAATGTAATAACCACCTGATCCTTTAACGGGTTTTATAATATATTTAACGTCAGGTTTATTTTCACTAATTTCGATTGCCTCATCTACATCTTTTATCAAAAAAGTCTCGGGAGTTTTAAATTCATTCCTGATTTCTTTGTAAAACTTAAATTTATCCTCTATATTTGAGACATTTTTGCTTCCTAAAATCTTTTTTTGGTCCTTGGTTGGAAAGTCACTTGGCGAAACTCCGGAAATGGGAATTATGTAGTCAGCTTCATCAATATAATCCTTTGAAAAGTCCAGAATATACTTGGCATTGAAATTGTCCTCAAAAATGCCTGAGCTTTCATTGTCCTTTTCCTCAAGGATGATTTTTTTGTTTTCAATTTCTGGAGTGTCTGATGTGGAAAAGTAGCTGGTTGAAAATATGTTGTAATTTAATTTCAATGCACTATTGAGCATACTTCTTGTATTGATTCCAATAAGCAGTACATTTTCCATAAAAAATCTCATAAAAAAAGTTAATTTGAATAGTCCCGAGCGGAGTCGAACCGCCGTCTCCGGGTCCAAAGCCTAGAAGGATTACCACTACCCTACGGGACTATGTTGCAATACAACAACATTTTAATATATATTTTAAGTAGTATTTAAATGTATCGTTTTACTTTAATTTTTTGTAAAATAAGCATTTTTCCGCCCATTTGCAGTTATTACAGATATTTTCAACACTTTTCAATGTATTGAATTTTAAGGATACTTCATTGAATAAATCAAGGGAGTTATATTCCTTTTTATATTCCAGTTGCGATAAGACTTCATCATCCATCTTTGCAATGATTTCATCATGTTTTTCATTTTCACATAAATCATTCTTCAGATTGGGGCATGATGAACAGATGTCGTCTGGATCATTTGTTAATGTAACAGTACAATCATTAGACTTTCTTAAATCATTGATGCGGGTCATATTTAAAACAAAATCTTTGCTGTAACCGTAACCCTGAAAGCCTTGAAGGCACAATAAATGATGGCCTCTTAATTTAATTTTCATAAAAATCTAAAAAAATAGTAAAAAAGGTTAAAAATTAACCTTTTATTCTTTTGGTAAGAAAACTTTGGATAATCCGGCTGTACCTGCAATTTTAATGAGGTCTCCAAAGACAAATGGAACAAGACCCATTAATAATAAATCTACAACTCCCAATACAGCACTTTGGGTTAAGTAAGCCCATGCTGCTAATCCTATAAGACCTGGAATGTAGATTAATGCAAAGTTAGCTACACCGATAACTGCGAACATACGGGTGAAATTACGTGCATTTGCGTATTTTTCAGTAATGTAACCTATGAAGTATGATGCAATTATAAATCCTACAAAATATCCTCCAGTGGATCCAAGTACAATGTCCAATCCACCAGTCATTCCTCCAAACCATGGGATGAATGCAATTCCTAAAACAATATAAAGTATTTGGCTTAAGCAGCCGTATCTTTTTCCAAGGAATAAACCAGAACATAAAACTGCAAATGTCTGTGCAGTAATTGGAACTGGAGTCCATGGGAGAGGAATAATGATTTGAGCCATTAAACCAGTAATACAGGCCATTAAAAATGAGAATACTATTTTTGTTATTGTACTAGATTCATTAAATCTTTCATAAATGCTTTTTCTAGCAGTATAATAATTTTCAATGTTTACATTCATTAGTTTTCCTCCTTATTATTTTTCCTTATTAATTTATGTTTTTATTAATATTTATAATTATAGCAATTATTTCAGGCATGCCTGATGTCAGTATGGTCAGATATTTCAGAGTTTATCGTTATCAGGTCGTTTAAATTTAGGTCATGGACATTTTCATGGCCAGTGATTCTTGCAAAGGTTTTAAGCTCTTCGGTTGATACTTTAAGATAGTTTTCAACTCTTTTTGCTGCTAAATCAATATTTAATCTTTTACGTAATTCCTTGTCCTGTGTTGCAACACCAACTGGGCACTGGCCGGTATGGCAAATCTTGTATTGCTGGCATGCTGCAGCTATTAATGCTCCGGTACCGATTGCTATCGCATCAGCACCCATTGCCAATGCTTTTGCAAAATCGGATGACAGTCTTAATCCTCCGGTGATAATCAAACTCATTTCAGAATTGTTTTCATCCAAGTATTTGCGGGCTCTTGCCAGGGCATATACTGTTGGAACGGATGTTGAATCTTTAATTATTTTAGGGCTTGCGCCGGTTGATCCTCCTCTGCCGTCAATGGTTACAAAATCAACTCCGGAATATATTGCATATTCCAAATCCTCTTCAATATGGCCTGCCGCAAGCTTTAAACCAATTGGTCTGCCTTCAGATTTTTCACGCAGTGTTAAGACTAAATCCTTCAGGTCTTCTTTTGAGTTCACTTCTGGAATTGTTGCAGGGGAATGGATATCCTCACCTTCAGGTTTATTTCTTACTTCTGCAATCTCTGAAGTTACCTTAACGCCTTCAAGCTGACCTCCAAGGCCGGGCTTTGTTGATTGCCCGATTTTGATTTCAATGGCATCGCAGCTTTTTAAATTTTCATCATTAACGCTGTATTTATTCGGCACATACTCGAAAATATATTTATATGCATTTTCCTTTTCTTCAAGTAAAATTCCTCCTTCACCGCTGCACTGGGCGGTTTTAACTCCGGCACTTCCTTTTGCAAGAGCGATTTTCACCTCCCTGGACAATGCTCCAAAAGACATGTGAGTTATATAAACTGGTGTTTCAATTATCAATGGTTTTAGGGCATTTTTACCTATTATTGTTTGGGTATTAACTTCAATGTCTTTTTCTAAAGGCTGAGGATTTAATTGACTTCCCAGAATTAAAATATCATCCCAGTTGGGCATTTTTAAATCAGTTCCCATTGCAGAAACAATGATTTCACCACTGATTGCCATTTCGTGAATCAAATCCATTGCCCTTTCATCCTTATCTGATTTGGCAAATTGTTTGTTGTATGCCAGTTCCTGATTATCAAAGCTTTCTGTCTTTTCAACTTCAACAAAATTTGAAATGTCCTGTTTGCAGACTGGACATTCATCCAAATCTTTCAATAAAACCCCTGTGGACTCTTCATTATGAATATGTCCGCAAATTAAACATTTGTAAATCATGTGATGTCTATTTGAAACAGGTAGTATTTAAAGGTATGGCAATTTTTTCATGGATTAATTAATCTATGTCATGGTGTGGATTAATTGACTTATGAAAGTGTTCATTTCTGTGTGATGGTTGGTATCGTTAATTAAAAAAATAATGAATTGAGGATAGTTAATCCCCATTATTCCATTGTGATAATTTTTAAATTGTGTGGTTTTTTAACAATGTTTGATTTGAAAGCCACTAATTTTTTAATTCCTTTTTGTGAAGCAACATCGACCATTCTTTGACTGATTATTCCATCAAATATGACTGTATTGGCAGTTCCTTCAATATTTTTTATTTCTTCGTAGATATCTTCAATAGAAACTTCTTTAGTAATATTTAATGCTTCATCCAAGATTGCTCCACAGCCTGTGCCTTCAAATTCTTTCAACATGTCTTTCATTAAAATGATTTCATCATCTTCAATTTCAGGTTCTTTATTGTATTTCTGTTGTCTTTTGTTGTGATGTCTTCCCTGTCTTTTATTGGAACTGTTGTTTGATTCTGAAAGAATGTTGTGGTTTGCTAAAAATTGGGTAGTAGGAACTTTATCTCTAAGTGCAATTAACACTTCGTCCTTTTCCAAGTCTTCCACTTCTTTTCCTTGTGGAGCACGGGTAATGTAGTCAACATCACCGATCTGTAAAAGTTCTTTTAAAATCAGTTCTCCACCACGGTCACCGTCTACAAATGCTGTGGTAGTTCTTTTTTTACTTAACTCCCCAATGGATTTTGGAACGCTGACTCCTTCAACAGCAACAGTATTTTTAATACCATATTTAAGTAAGTTTAAAACATCGCTGCGTCCTTCAACGACAATGATTGCATCTGAAGTATGTATGCTTGGGCCTGCAGGTAATCTGTCATCTCCATATTCGGAAATTTCGTGGATACGCATAGCTTCCCTTACTTCTTCAATCATTTTCATACTTGCAGGACCGACACTTTCAACCATGTTTTTATAGATTTCTTTTGCACGGTTTACTACCTGTTCCCTTTTGACAGCACGAACATCTTCAACTTTTAATGTTTGTATTTCTGCTTCACAAGGTCCAACACGATTGATTGTTTCTAAGGATGCTGCAAGAATGGCGGTTTCTACTCTATCTAAGCTTGAAGGAATTATGATTTCTCCTTTTGCTCTTCCGCTGTTAGAATGAATATTAACTTGGATTCTACCTATTCTACCAGTCCTTTGAAGTTCTCTTAAATCTAAGTCGTTGCTTAATAAACCTTCTGTCTGTCCGAACACTGCTCCGACAACATCTGGTTTTTCTACAATTCCATTTGCATTGATTTGAGCATGGATCAAATATTTTGTTGTAGTTAATTCTTCGCCTTTTCCCATATTTAAGCCTCCTAGCTTATTAATCGGGTTAATTTATATTTTTCTAAAAATTAATTATTTTTAGGCAATAAATAAATTATACGATAAACATGTTTTAATTTTCAAACATATTATACACTAAAAAGAGCCAAAGTACTAATGAAAATTTAATTATGTGGGTCTAATTTTGTCTTATGGTATTTAACTTTGTTAATTTTTCCACTTTTTCTTTTAAATCCTCTTTATAATTAAATTTTCTCCTTTTTTTGTTAATCAAATGTTATAGATAATTAATAATAATGAATAAATGAACTCTTAAGCATATAATAAATAAGTATTGTTCAAATACTACAATTAATATTATTGTTATAACTAATATATAAAATTAATTTAATTTTCTTAAGCAACAATTACCTGTTGATGAAAAATTACTTTATCAATCCAATATTGATTTTAAAGAGTAATTTAAACTTTATATTGAAAATAAAGATTTATATACTTTTAAAATAAAGATATATGGTAAATCCTACTCCAAAAAATTATTGAATGAATTTTTGAGATGTTAATCATGAAAGCACTAAAGTTTTTGAAAATAGCATCTGAATCTCTGCCAATAATAATTCACTCAAAGGAGGTAAACTATGGATTATAGAGTGTCCTTGGAGCTAAAAATCAATGTTTCATCAAAATTTTTGAAATTATTGATTATATTTGGCCTCATATTAATTAAAATAATGGTGCTAAATTAATCCATTAAACACCTCCATTTTTAACGTGTGGGCAAGTATAACGTTAAACTTTAATGATGGCTATTTAAACTAACCACCATTAGTTTTAGAGTAGGTAATAGTCTTGAAAAGCTAACAATATGCTTGCATTCACACTTAACAACAAGATTTAAATAACAAAAAAATATAATAAAGAAATAGAGATAAGATTATCTCATTGGATTTTTGTTTATGAAAATTCAATATTATTGAGTGAATTGTATCAATGTTTTTTGGTGGATTTGTGAAGTTCTACTTCGCAAATAAAACATTGATGTTTGTATTTTCTATAACCAAGTTTTTTCCTCATTTTCATGTTTTTTTATAAAAAAATTAAATACTTTGAAGGATATAATAAGAGCAAAGAAAGAATTAACCGAAGAAGAATCACTATACTTTGCATATATCTCAATATTTGTCAAAAATGATATTGGCTATGAGATAATTGAAGAACTGTCCCATTTATTTGCTCAAGCGAGAATAACAGATCGGTTGCTTAAATTGCAAATGTATCTTGTCTTGAAAAGAATGATAAAAGAGATTTGTGTCGGTGATGATAAGAAAATAAAGGAGTTGTTAGCAATGATTACTAAAGAGATTAGTCCTGATGATTATGAAAAATTGTCATTCATTGAATTTTTTGAATATGATTTGGCAAAAAAAGATGAGGCTATTGAAGTGCAGAAAGAGACTATTGCTCAAAGAGATAATATAATTTCTGATATGGGTAATGAGCTTTCACGGAAGGATGATGAGCTTTCACGGAAGGATGAGGAGATTAGAAGATTAAAAGAGCAATTGGCTCTTCAAAATAAAGGATAAATCCATCTCCTTATTTTGCATTTTTTTAATTTTATAGAAATTTTTTTATTATTGGCTTTACATATATTTAGTTGAAAACTATATGGTGATTTAATGTCAATCAGGCCTCAGGATTTATTAAATAACAAAAAAGATTTGGAAAAAGAAGTGAAATTTGAAGATATATCTTTAAATGATATTTCAATTGATGATTTGTCATATGATGGAGATAATTACAATCAATTCATTAATCTGAATTCCTTTTTGGATAATGTTTCAAGCTGTCAAATTTCAGACGCATTCAATGAAATAGCTCATAGATCAGGTGTTCTTTATAATCTCAAATCAATTAATAACCTAAAAACTTGGGGTAAAATCACTACTGTTAAAACGAACAGTGATGATTGGGGAACAATAACGCTGGCTATTGATGAGGCCAATGACGGTGATGTATTGCTTGTGGAAACCAGCGATATGGATGCGGCAATCTGGGGCGAGCTGGCTTCAACCTGTGCCAAGAACAGTGGCGTTAAAGCGACGCTGGTTTATGGTTGCGTGCGTGATTTGGATGCATTATTGACTATGGATTATCCTATTTTTGCATGCGGTTTCAGGCCTAATGCAGGCAAGGCTTTAGGTTTGGGTGAAATAAATCCTGAACTGGTATTGGAATCCATGAAAATATCTCCGGGTGACTTTTTATATGGTGATGAAACAGGCGTTGTAATTATTCCTAAGGAATTCTTTACTCAAGTCATGCAGAAGACATTTGAGATAAAAATCAAAGAGAAGAAGATAACCGATATGCTGAATTCAGGCATGTCATTATCTCAAGTGGTGGGACTGAGATAAAAGTATAAAATTATTTAAATAAGTATTATTTCTATATATAAGTATATCGATATCTTTATATAGTAGTGTACTCTAAATATATAACGATACAGATTTAATTTTAGTTTGATTATAATGAAGTTTTTAGGAAATAGTTTGCATATTGCAAACTCTGGTAAATTAATAGCAAGATCCTCCCAAACACCAACAAGTGGTGGGATCGTTTTTGATAGTAGAAAAAACAAGATTGGGAAGGTAAGCTATGTTTTTGGACCTACTAAACAGCCATATGTTTCAATTCGTCTTTTCAAATCAGCAAATCAGGATGAAATAAAGAGAAATTATGGTGAAAGACTATTTGTATCAAAACCAAAATCTAAAAAAAATAAAAAAAGGAGGATGAAATCACGTCAGAAGAAGTAAATCAACCCCCTAAACGTAGAAGAAGATCAGATAGGGCTGCTAGAAATGGTGAAGAGGAAAGTAAAAAAGCAGTTTGTCCGGAATGCGGATCTACAGAATTAATTGGCGATTATGAAAGAGCAGAAGTTGTTTGTTCTCACTGTGGATTAGTTATTGATGAAAACTTGGTAGATATGGGTCCTGAATGGAGAGCATTTGACCATGAACAAAGAGATAAACGTACAAGGGTCGGAGCTCCAATTACATACACTATTCACGATAAAGGTTTAAGTACCATGATTGATTGGAGGAATAAGGATATTTATGGTCGTGACATTCCTGCAAGAAACCGTGCTCAATGGTACAGACTAAGAAAATGGCAAAGAAAAATCAGAATTTCTGGTGCAACCGAACGTAACCTGGCATTTGCATTATCCGAATTGGACAGGGATTCATCAAGATTAGGACTTCCAAGAAGTGTAAGGGAAGCGGCATCTGTTATTTATAGAAGCGCTGTAGACAATAAGCTTATCCGTGGAAGAAGTATTGAAGGTGTAGTGGCAGCTTCTTTATATGCCGCATGTAGGCAATGTAACGTTCCACGTACCTTGGATGAGATTGCTGAAGTTTCAAGAGTAACCAAAAA
>JAFZMD010000055.1 GCA_017553445.1 Methanobrevibacter sp.
GGATTAACATATTCCCAAACTTCTTCAAAACTAGTTTTTACACCCAATTTGGTGTATTCACGAACAAGAGTATTAATATCTCTTTCAAGCAGTTCTTTTGATATTGGGTTATCCAATACTACTGACTGGGAAACATCAATAATGACTGGAGTTTCATCTTTATTCAATATATTGTAATTGGACAAATCTCCATGCACCAATTTTGCATCGTTAACGAATTTTTTCAGTTCAACCAATAACTTATTGAAAAATTCATTAGGGTCTTTTGGGGGCCTGTTTTTAACGGGCTGTGCGGGATTTCCCTTTTCATCGCCAATAAATTCAATCAAAAGTACATTGTTTGCGCTGGTAATCGGTTTTGGAACGATTACTCCAGCATCATACAGTCTTGTCAGGTTTTTGAATTCCTTTGTAACCCATGAATAGATGATTTTGCGTTTGTTTTTGGTTTTGACATTAAATCTGGGATCACCTTTAAGATAATAATCCATCTTTTTAAAATCAGAAGTAGCTATTCGGTATATCTTAACTGCTACGAATTTTTCATCATCAGTAATGCCTGTAAGCACATTGGCTTCCTTGCCTGTACTTATGGCACCGTTTAAAATATCAATGTATCCTTGGTTGGCTAATTTGTATAACGTTTCTAAAGTAATCTTGTCAAAAATTTCATTTCCGGTTTTCCTGTCTGAACTGTCTTTCTTTCTTTTTTCGGAATGAATTTTTTGATGCTTGGCATCAGCTTTAGCTACTTTGGGATCCATTAAAATCAGTAAAAAAAGTAAATGGTGTGGTTACATTTTCAAGTAACCTTTTCTTTCAAGCCAGTTGGATTCTGTTTTTGTGTATCTCCAGATTACGTCTCCTTTTTCATCGGATTGGAAATCCCATGGTTTTACAAGGATAACATCTCCTTCACGAATCCAAATACGTTTTTTCATTTTTCCAGGAATTCTAGTCATTCTGATATGTCCGTCTGCACATCTGACTTTTAATTTCCCATGTCCCATAATTTGTTCGACTACGCCAGGTATTTCTCCTTTTTTAGGAGTTCTCACTCTTCTATATTCTTGTTGATTATTGTTAGCTTTAGACAAATACTCTCCTCCAAAATTAAAATATAAATTCACAATTTATATAAATTATTTATATATTTATCAATATACTATATATTAATTTATTGGATTTTATGAAAAAGGTGTTTTAATGGGTACCGAATTTTTAAAGATAAAAGAATGTGATGAAGCTCAGGATATTATTCAGGATTTATTTGATAAATACTGTACAGCAGAAAGTGAAGAGATTGATTGTGCAGACGCTTATGGAAGAGTATTGTTCAATGATGTTTACAGTAGAATGGATTTCCCTCCTTTTGACAAAGCTTTAAAAGACGGTTTTGCAATTTTATCTGAGGATAGTTATGGGGCAAGTGAAGAATCTCCAAATACATTGGAAATCATCGATTTTCTGGAAGCAGGTTCCATTACTGATAAGAAAGTTGAAAAAGGCAGATGCGTTGAAATAAGTACTGGAGCGGCAATGCCTGAAGGTGCAAATGCTGTTGTAATGGTAGAATATTCAGAAAAATTTGATGATAAGGTTAATCTTTTGACAACCGCAACTCCATCTCAGGATGTTGCCAAAAAAGGTTCTGACATTGAAGAGGGCAATTTAATTCTTAAAAAAGGAGATGTTTTAACTCCTGGGAAAATTGGTGTTTTGTTATCACAGGGATTTAAAACAATTGAAGTATATAAAAAACCTACTGTTGGAGTTATCTCATCAGGAAATGAAATCACAATGCAGGGCGAAGAGCTGCCGTTTGGAAAAATCTATGACGTAAATGGAAACATGATTAAAAATGATGCAATATCCTGCGGTGCCGATGCAAAATTTTTAGGTGTGGTTAGGGATAATTATGACCAGGTTAAAGAAAAAATCCAGGAATCACTAAAAGATGTTGATATATTGTTATGTTCCGGCGGAACCTCAGCAGGTCTTGGAGATGTAATAAAACATGTATTGGATGAGTTGGGTGAAGTTTATATTCATGGAATATCTGTTCAGCCGGGTAAACCAACAATTGTTGGGGTAATTGAAGAAAAACTGGTAATAGGCCTTCCGGGTAATCCTGTTTCAGCATTGATGATATTCAATGCATTTGTTGCACCACCATTGACTAAGGTTGCAGGTATCGAAAAGGATTTCGAGCAAAAGGTAATTAAGGGAGTAATGACAAGAAGAATACACTCTCCTGTTGGACGTATGCAATATCAGCTGGTAAAAGTTAACGGAAGTAAAATTCAACCAATATTTAAGGATTCCGGAGCGATTTTCTCATTATCCAGTGCCGATGGTTATGTCAAAGTGGAAAAATCAGTGGAATTATTGGATGAAGGTGAGGAAGTAGAAGTTTATTTATTCAATTAAAGTAAAATTAATTATTAAAAAGGTGAAAGAATGGAACATGAAATAAAAATTATTCCTGATCAAAAGTTAGCGGTTATTAATTATAAAGGTCCAATTGATGATTTGGATATTTTAATTTCCAAGTTGGCTGATTGGATTGATGCTGAAGATGTAGAAACTGAAGGCGATCCGTTCATTGTTTATTATTCACCAAGACATGAAGTAAATGATGGTGATGCTGTTTATGATGTGGGAATTGTTGTTAAAGAGGATGCCGATGAAAAGGACATGATTCGTGTTGTTGACATGGTTGAACATAAAATGTTGTGTGGAATCCATGAAGGACCTACAGACAATATTATGGATACCTATGCGAAACTGGTCGATGTTGCACAGGCAAATAACTATGATATTATCGGTTCACCAAAAGAAGTATTTATAAAAAGCATTTACAACTGTGACAATGAAGACGAGTTTTTAACTGAGATACAATTGCCGATTATTGAAATGTAGAGGTGCTTTTATGGCAAAAAAAGAAGAGATGGATGTGGATAAAGAATTAAAAAGGATGTCCAAATCAATTGATATTCAGATTATAAAATCAGAAAATTCTTTTGATAACCTGCTAAATAAGTTGGATGACGACATTAATAAGGCAGTATCTTCAAAAGTAAAAATGTTTGATGAATCTAAAGATTTGACTTCAAAGCATGTCACGACCAGTTATACTGATGATGCATTGGAAAGATATAAGAGAAAATTAGATAAAATCTAATTTTTCTTATTTAATATTTTCACCGTTCTAAAGACCAATCACTTTTAAATCATGAACCATGATTTTTGGAATGATAAATGATCCTTTCTGTTTAATTTCAGATTCAATACCTTCACATTTCTTCATCAATTCATAGATGTTACCTGAAATCATGGCCTTTTTAACACCATCTGTTATTTCTCCATTTTCAATGGTAAATGCATTATTTGCTTCTACAGAGAAATCTCCAGAAATCGGGTTTGCAGTATGGGCTCCTAAAACGCTTGTAGTTATTATCCCGGAATCAATTTCTTCCAATTTCATATTAGTTTTAAACTTGAATTCAAGATTTGAAGGGGATACGTCTGGTGTTGATAAATAAGATGATCTATATCCATTTGATGTAGTTTCACATCCTGATTTATTGGCTGTATAAATGTCATATAAAAATGATTTTAAAACGCCATCTTCAACCAGTGTTGTTTTTTTGGAAACGCTTCCTTCACCGTCACATTTTGATGTTCCCATTGCATTTTCCAGTAATGGATTATCGACAATTGTGAGGTTGGAATCGGTAATTTCACTATCAATTTTATCGTGAAGGGTGGATCTTCCTCTCAAGACATTTTCTGAGTTGAATCCTTGAATAAATGTTGAAAGCAGTCCTGATGCAGCATAGTAATCAAGAATAACATCACAGTCTTTGGTTTCAATGGCTTTTGGATTGAGGGAATCATGAGCCAGTTTACACACATCATCGGTCAATTTTTCATATTCCAAATCCAGATGTCTTGATGCGGTATAATCATATGATGTTGCAAATTGCCCGTCTTTTTCAATATAAACGGATAATCCTCCGCTAAATCCTGTGCCTTTATCATAAATTGACACTCCATTTGAGTTAATTATTAATTCTTCGCCTTTTGATGCAGAAAATCCGGTAGAGGTTATGTTGCAGTCATTTTCTTTTGTGCGTTCAATAATGTTTTCTAAAAATTCACAACATTCATCCATGCTTAAATCATCATATTTGGCATCATAAGTTCCTTTAACATCACCGACTTTTTCAACTGGTGCAAATTCGTAATTTTCATCAATTTTATTTAATTTTGCATTATCCAATGCTTTTTGGGCAGTTTCAGAAATCTTATCTAAATCCGTTGTGTATGCAAATCCCATTTTATTGTCTTTAAGTATGCGAATTCCCACGCCTTTTTCAATTTCTTCTTTGGCAAAATTTAAAATATCATTTTTGGATTCAACTTCAATAATTTCACTATTAGCTATAAAAATTTCCCACTCATCAGATAGTTTTTCAACTTCCCTAACGCAATCGTCTGCTATTTCATAAATCATATTATCCTCTCAATGCAAATTTATCAATAGCTTCAGCTACACCGTCACCGAAGTTATTTTTACATACATATGTGCTTTTTTCTTTTAAGGAATCATCGGCATTTCCAACGGCCACTTTAATTCCTGCTTCCTTTAAGAAATCTTCATCATTTTCACTGTCGCCTATTGCCATAACATTTTCCATGTTGATGCCGTTTTTTTCACATAATCTTTTCAATGAAGTTCCCTTATTGATTCTTTTATCGGTAACGTGTAGGGCAAAGCCGCTGTCGTATATTTCCAATTCGTCACGATGTTCATAATCTTCAAGTGCATTTTCTATTGCTTTTCTTTGAATTGTTTTATAAAACACTATTTCAGTTGCACGGTAGTTATTGTCATGTGAAGCATGTTTGGCGTAGTTTTCACCTAATCTTTCTTTAAGGTGGGTATCTGCTTTTTCGATATATTCGCTGTTAACTAAAATTTCAACCGCATTGTTATTGTATCCCTCTTTAAAAATCATTCCGCCATTTTCTGCTACGAGGCCTCCGCTGCAGCCTATTAAAACCTGTGCGGCATATGCGTAATTGACCACGTTTCCCGTAACTATTATTGTTGGAATACCTTTTTCTTCTGCCGCTCGCAGTGATTCGATGGCAGAGATACATATTTTTCGCGTGTCGTCAGTTATTGTCCCGTCTATATCAACAGCTATTGCTTCTATTTTCATTTTTAACCTCTTGAATATCTGTGGGCAATGTTACATGTTCCTTCTTTACTTACCATACATGCTCCTATTGGGTGGAGCGGATTGCACTCTTTTCTAAATAATGTGCAGTCTTCAGGTCTTTTAAGGCCTCTCAAGATTGGTCCACAGATACATCCTTTAGGTGCTTCTTTAACATCTTTGACTTCAATGTCATATTTTTCACGTGCATTGAATTGTGAAAATTCATCTTTAATCTCTAAAACGGAATTAGGTATTTTAGGAAATCCTCTCCATTCTCTGCTTGCAACATCAAACACTTCTCCAATCATTTTTGTTGCAATTTCATTTCCCTCTTCCCTCACGGCTCTAGCATATTCATTATCTATTTTTGGTGTTTCATTATGAATCTGTCGTAAAATCATATAAACAGACATTAAAATGTCTAAAGGATTGAATCCAGCAACAGCTTGTGGAATGCCAAAATCTGTTGAGAAATATTCAAATGGTTTGGTTCCAATGATTGTACAGACATGTCCCGGTTGAATCAAAGCATTTAAACTTGTCTGACCGGAATTGATTAAAAAGTCAATTGCCGGAGGAATTAGTCTGTGGCAGGACAATACTGAAAAGTTTTCGGGAGGTGTAGACAATAATTCTGCTGCCGTTGTAGGTGCTGTCGTTTCAAAGCCCGCTGCCATGAATACAACATCATTATCTTCTTTTTCGGCTATTTCAATGGCCTTATTAATTCCATAAACTATTCTCACATCACCGCCTTCGGCTTTAGCGTCTGCAAGTGATCCATTTGAACCAGGAACTCTCAACATATCTCCGAAGGTTGTTATTGTAACTCCTTTTTCAACCAATTCCAAACATTCATCTATTTCGCGGGACGGAACAACGCAAACAGGACATCCAGGACCTGCAACGATTTCCACTTCGTCCGGTAAAAGGCTTCTAATTCCATTTTCCATGATTGTATGCTCATGTGAACCGCATACATGCATTATTTTAACGGGTGTTGCTAATTTGTTGATTCTATCCAATAACTCTTTTGACATATTTTTCATTTTAACACCAAAGATTTAATATTATAATATATTAATATTAAGTATTAGATATTAATTAAATTTTTTATATTTTTTAGTGATAACATGTTTAACAATAATAAAATTCTAGTAGTTATTCCTGCAAGGGGAGATTCAAAAAGGATTTTTCGTAAAAATATCCGTTTACTTGCAGATAAACCATTAATTGCACATGCAATTGACATAGCAAAATCTTCTAAATATGTTGACGATGTTGTAGTATCTACCGAAGACCCTAAAATTATGCGTATAGCTGAAAAATTTGGAGCAAGCATAGTTAGGCGCTCTCCAGATTTGGCAGGGGATAGAATCCCGCTTGATCCTGTTGTTTTGGATGCAACTGTTCAAAAGGAAAAACAGGCGTTTGATGAGTATGACATTGTAATTACAATACAGGCAACATCCCCTCTTTTAAAATCAGAAACTTTAGATAAAGCTATTGAAAAATTCGATAATTTTAATATTGATACTGTTATTTCTGTTAGTGGTGAAAAAAATTTAAGATGGGGATATAACCAATCTGAAAATCGTTATTTTCCATTATATTCTGAAAGACTTATTCAAGATTATCTTCCTACAGAGTATGTTGAAACCGGAGGATTTTTTGCAACAAGACGTGGTTTTTTAACCCCAAATTCCCGTATGGGCAATAATATTGAGCTAATGGAGATTTCTCGTGAAGAAAGTATTAATATAGTTTCTTATGAAGATTGGTGGGTCGCTGAAAGATATTTAAATAAGAAAAAAATTGCTTTCATTGTCAATGCTAACAATGAAATAGGTATTAGTAAGATGTATCGCTGCATTGCTTTGGCATCCAGATTATTAAGTGACAATGTTTTGTTCTTGCTTGATGAAAACCATAAAATGAGCATCGATATTGTTAATAAATTTAATTTTTCATACATGCTTTATGATGGTGATGACGAGTTATTTAATTTATTAAAAAGGTTTAATCCACATATTGTTATTAATGATATTTCAGACACTTCAAAAGAATATGTTAACCGCCAAAAGGATTTGGGATTTTTTGTAATCAACTTTGAAGATTTGGGTGCAGGATCTGAAGATGCGGATTTGGTATTTGACGTATTATACGAGCATGATGGGGGATTTGGAAATATTTTTATCGGATATAAGTATTATCTATTAAGGGATGAATTTTATTTCCAACCAAAAAAGATTGTAGGTCCTGAAGTCGATAATGTATTGATTGCATTCGGTGGGGATGATTCAAATAATTTAACTGAAAGAACATTGGAATCTGTTCTCGATAGTGGTTATGCCGGTAGAATTGATGTAATTTTACCATTCAACTATTCAAAAAAAGAAGAAATTATTCAAAAATATGAAATGCGCCATAATATTCAAATTTACCATCGTGTAAAAAATATCAGTGATTTCATGTTGAGGGCAGATATTGTATTTTCTTCTGCAGGACGAAAGATGTATGAAATCTGTTCTGTTGGAACACCATGTATTTGTATCTGTCAAAATGGACGTGAACAAACACATTCATTCGGATCTCCTGAAAATGGATTCATAAATATGGGTCTTGCAGAAACCTTATCAAATGAGGATATTAAAAATCAATTTAAACATGTATGGCAGGATTTTGAATTAAGGCAGAATATGAGTAATATAATGAAAAGCATTGATTTGAAACACGGTTTTGAAAATATTTGGTCTGTTATCGAACAAAAATATTGGGCCAAGGAGTTTGAACAAAAGATTTAGGTGATAAGATGAATATCTTTTATAAAAAGCCTTTTTTAATTGCAGATATTGGTGTAAATTATTATGATATTGCCCAAAAAGAAGAAATATCTAATATGGAAGCTGCAAAACTGATGATTTTGGAAGCTAAAAAATGTGGTGTTGATGCGGTTAAATTTGAATCTTATAAAACTGAAAATGTTATATCAAGGGAATTTCCAGATCAATTTGATTTATTTAAAAAATATGATGAGTTTGGAGAGGAAGAATTTCGCCAGTTGGCTGAATTCTGCAGCGAATTAAAAATAAAATTTTTATCAACACCTCTGGATTTTGAATCTGCAGATTATTTGGATGAATTTATGGACATTTATTCAATAGCTTCATCTGATTTGACAAACATACCATTCATTCAATACATTGCAAAGAAAAACAAACCGATTTTATTATTGACTGGGGCAGCCACACTGAATGAAGTAAAAATGGCTGTTAAGGCTATTGAAGATGTATCGACAGTTGATATTGCAATTCTGCATTCGGTATTGTCCTATCCGACTGACTATAGGGATGCCAATTTGTCAATGATTAAGGATTTGGCTTTTAACTTCCCTGACTATGAAATCGGTTATTCCGATCATACCAAACCTGATGCCAACATGTTTGTTTTAACAACTGCATTTAATTTTGGTGCGGACATTATAGAAAAACATTTCACTTTGGATAAATCTCTTCCAGGAAATGACCATTCTCATTCAATGGATCCTGAAGATGTAATGATATTCAAAACGAATATAGGATTTTTATCACAAATCAGCGGGATGAAAAACAAACAGCCATTAATATCCGAATCTTCAGCATTACGAAATGCAAGAAAATCAATAGTTGCTATAAAGGATATCAAAAAAGGAGATGTAATTACATCAGAGCTATTGGCATTTAAAAGGCCAGGAATCGGAATATCTCCTTCTAGAATTGATGAGGTAATTGGCAAAACTGCTTTGGAGGATATTGCAGAGGATACATTAATCGATTTTGACATGTTTGAATAGTAATTATGGTGGTGTTCTATGAAATTTTGCTATGAATGCGGATACAAATTGGAAGGCTATGAAAAAGTATGTCCTGAATGTGGAAAGGAATTAAAACATCCTGAAGACACAGAATATTTTATAGAATCTATTTTAAATCAATTTTTAGATGATATGGAACAATTAAAAAATAATGCCATTGAATTTATAGATGAGATGGATATTGATGATGTATTCGATGATTTTTCTAGAAATTCCAAAAAAGCATTAAACAAAGATGCAGTTTACATTAATCGAGCCCGTAAAAAATTGGAGAACTCTGGAGATAATCAACGAGTATTGTATCTTTGTAATAAGGCATTGCTTGTTGATGAATTCAATTGGGAAGCTTATTATTTAAAAGGAAGGGCATTAATTAACTTAGGAAGATATGACGAAGCTATTGAAGAATTAATTAACAGTTTAGCTTTAAATGAAAATAATATTGGGGCCAGGGCGTATATTGCAAAAGCTTCTGGTTTAAATGGTGATTTGGATTATGCGCTTAAGGTTTATGATTCTATTCTAAATATTGATGATAAATACTTTGAAGCCCTTCAGGGCAAAGCATTAATCTATTTTAATCAAAAAAATTATTCTGATGCCGAGAAATTCTTTAAAAAAGCAAATGAAATTTCTCCTCTTTCAGACTATGCAAATTATAAATGGGATTTCTGTTTGAAAAAATTAAAAGAAGAATAAGTTTTTAGTAATGATTTGCATTAATTATATTAAAAAAAGAAAAAAATTAAAATTCTGAAGAACAGTCTGCAGAGTATTTGCTAAGTAACACCGCACATTTATCTATAGTTTCAGAATTTAATTTAACTGTAGTATTTTGAATGGTATTCAATAATTCATCAATAAATAAGTCTTCATCAGTTAAAGGCATATTTATTACAACTACTTCATTATTAATAAAACCCACTAATGGTTCTACAAAACAGTTCCTGATATTATTGTCATTAAGGAAATTAATCAAATCTTCTCCTAATGTTAATGCTTTTTGTTTTATGGCATTATCCTGAGAAAATTTGGCTTGTTTTGTTGTGTATTTAAAGCGTCTTTGATTTCCTATTTGTTGTACTTCAAACCGTTCATTTTCATTTTCAGCAGATTTAATTAATTCGATATTTTCATTTTCGGAATTTAATCTATTTTTCGGATTGTATTTTTGGGAAAGAAGTGCATAGATTCCTGTAGGTCCAACAACAACGTGATTAATTCCAATAGGGGAAGTTGGTGTTTTTACATTATAGAATACATAATACTCTTCAGGTAGAGTTAACAAGTGTTCTCTAATAATTCTTGTTCTAATAGTAGTTTCCTGAGTATCTTTTGTTCTATATATTCCAAATGCCATAATGACGATTGCAATTAATAAGGCTGCAAGTCCTACTCCACTATTAACCAATATAACTTCAACAATACTTAAAATGAATAAAACAATACCTGCCATAATAATATATTGGTCTGTTGTCAAGTTTCTTATATCAAAATCCTGAGTATCATCAACCAATAAATTTGTTGAGATGATTCCATCACCAGGTTCAGCAATTGTGAATTTACTTCTTAGGTTTCCAAATCTGCCTGAATGTTCTGGTTCAGGGAGTGGCTGATAATATACTTTCATTCCTTTAAAGAATTCATCTTTAAGGAAATTTTTCATTATATTATAATCATTAGTTTTTGGAACAGCAAATTCTTTACCGAATTTGGATAAAACTGGCTCAGGAATTGTTGTCCTGGCAGTTCTAGGGGTATTTTCAATTTTAAATCTTTCTTGTTCAAGTTCTTCTTCTGCAACTTTTTGCATTCCATCTTCTGAAAAGAAAGTTTCAAGTTTATCAGTAATGGATTTTATGGAGTGGTCGTTTGCAGTACTTTGTTCTTCTACAGGGGCATGCTGGCTTCTTCTGAGTTCTTCTAGTTCTTTTTTTCTTTCATCAATATATTGATCTAATTCTTTATTCATTTCTGAATCAAGATATCTTAAAGAACCTCCACAACTATCACATTCATAGTCCAATATATTGTCCGTTGATTTAATTTTATATTTTAATCCACAATCTTCGCATTGAACGATTTGTGAATTGTCATATTTTATTGAACTTAATATACTAGAATATCGTGATTCGTCATTAGAATAGTTTTCTAAGAGTTCCAAGTCACCTGCACATGAAGAACACTCAAATGATGATATATCGTCATTATCATCGAGTTGGTATTTAGCACCACAGTTCTTACAACATACAACTTTCATAATATCCTCTTTAATTTACCTTTATGTTATTTAATATGATTAGTTTTTATTATTAAATATATTCATTTATGGAGATATTTTTTTTTAAGAAGAAATATGGATTTTTAATTTACATATTCATATTTTTGTATAAATGTAAATTTTCAATTTGCTTTATCTCAGTGTAGTTGGTTAAATTCGTCTGTTCCACATTCGAGATATAATAACTAAGATTATTTTCAATGATTTTTTCTGGGTGATTGCTTTCTATTCCTGGAGAATTCAAGCCTAAATACCAGTAATATGGTCGTATATTATAGTTTCCTATTTGAATATCGCTCCAGTTATCTACATTTGCTTTAATATAATCAGTCATTTCTTCGGGAGCATTGAACTCATTTGTATCTTCAAAAGTCCATGTAAATGCAAATCCCTGAATTAAAAACAATACAATTAAAATTATTGGGATGATGTTTTTTCTAGTGATTTTAGCATTAATTTCATCAATGCCAACCATTATGAAGTATACCAATGCCGGAAAAATTGGAATAATGTATCTATTAACCTTTACAATGTAATATGACTGGAATATTAGATATACCAGAATCCAACATAACATAACGTATCCCATTTTATGTTCACTGTCTTTCCCGATTAGATAAAGGCCAATAAAAGTCAGTATGATTGTTATCGTTGAACTGAATTGAGCGAATGTAAGTAAGGCTATTAAACATATTATCATTCCGACTATTTTTGTTTTCGTCAGTTCAAATTCCGTTCTTTTAATCCATAATGCACTTCCTGCAATTAATATTAAAAATACAATTCCTGAAAGTATTGTCGGGTTGGCTAAATAAGGAGTTTTGCCAACAAAGGTAGTATTTGATGATGAAATGAAATTTCCCATATTAACTAAATAATATCCAAAATCAGGATTATATGCATTATCGTTTTTAGACCCAAGATTTCCCTGCACTCCTCCTTTGATAAGTCCATCAAAGACCAATTCCCCACCACCCATTGAGAGGGTTGTCATCAGGATAATTGCCCCAATTATTATTGCAATAAACAGTCCTATTAGGATGTATTTTAAATCCTCTTTTGCAATTTTAATGCCTTTTTCATACAAATAATATAAAACCAGTGCCGGAACAACTAAAGCAACTGTGTATCTTGTAAAAAATCCAAGAATTAGTAATGGAAATACCGCCACATAATATTTGGGATTATCTTTTATGGCGATTATTGCAAAATAGGCAATCCAAATGGTAATGCTTGCGGCGGGAATGTCCAAACTGCCGTTTGCAAGCCAGGTCAAATTAAGTGCAAGGGTGGAATATATTATCGTCCCGGTCAAGCTCAATAAATTATCAAATTTTAATCTTAAAAGCATATATAAGCCAATATTTCCAATAATGGCCAAAATCCCAGTTACTATAAAAATTGCGACTTTATCAACATATCCCAAATCAAACAGCAGTGATGTTAAAAAACAAACAACGGGAGAGAGATAAATGGATCTTGTTGAATGAATGTTGGTTCCGGAGTAATAAAGGGCATTTAACAGGTAAACGTACACATCAGAACAATAGATACCTAAATTGGCATTGAAATTAATGTAATAAGCTACAAGAATAGTGCTTATCACTGTAATGATGAGTAACTCTTTTTTATCTTTTATATTAATGTTCATACAAATCCCTTAAAATGATCCGACTGCAAATGAGACAAATGCAATCAACATTCCTATTTTTAAATATTTTGAAACTTTTGCGGCAGTTTTCACATCTTGATTTTTAATTATTAAAAATGCAGAATATACAAATATTACTACTGCAATAACTATTATGGCCAAGTAAAATATGTTGAATACATGTTGGAAGTATAATAATGGGCATAAAATACAATCCAGGATGATTAAAACAAATGTAATTATTGAAGATAATTTTGTTCCATAAAGAATAGGGAATGTTTTTGCACCTTCCTTTTTATCTCCTTCAATATCTTCAATGTCTTTTGTTATTTCACGGGCTGTTGTCATTATGAATGCAAAAAACCCTAAAAATGTTGAAGTATAAATCATCTGTTCGGTTCCAATTGAAAAACCGCCAAATGTAAAACATAAACCTGTCATGAATCCAACAGTCAGATTTCCGATTAATGGCGTTGACTTTAATTTATAAGCATAGACATAAAGAATCACATCCGAAATCAATACAATGATGAATGGAATCCAATTATTGGTTAAATAGCTAATTAAAAAACCACATATGGTTCCGCCTAAAAATAATCCGTAGGCATAGTTTCTGGCCGTTTTCAATCCAATTCTTCCGGAAGGTATCGGCCTTTCAGGCTTGTTAATTAAATCAATCTTATAATCAAAATAATCATTAATTACATTTCCAGCACTTATTTCGAACAATACTGCCAACATTGCAAGGATTATTGGTATTGAGAGGGTATGCGATACGATAGCAACAAGTACAATTGCTATCATGGCCATTATTACATTGCCGGGTCTAAGTATTTCTATATATGGATTCATGTTATTTCCTTCTCATGGCAAATATATTAAATTATATTTTATGCATTTTATATTTAAACAATAATTATATAAACTATGTTAGTTAATACATATATTAGTATATTATTTATTAAATTTATATTATTACTTTTTAGCTGGTGTTAAATTGGACAAAATAAAAATAGCGATTGTTGGAATAGGTAACTGTGCGAGTTCACTTATCCAAGGAATTCATTATTATGATGGAAAAAATCCTGAAGATGCAATTGGATTAATGCATTGGGATATTGGCGGCTATAAACCTAGTGATATTGAAGTCGTGGCTGCTTTTGACGTTGATAAAAGAAAAGTTGGAAAAAGTATTGATGAAGCAATTTTTGCTAAACCGAATTGTACTACTGTTTTCCAAAAGGATATTCCAAAGTATGATGCAAAAGTTAGTATGGGTCATGTCTTAGATGGTGTTGCAGAACACATGTCTAATTATGATGAAGAATTTACTTTTGTTGTAAGTGATGAAGAACCTGTTGATGTTGTTGAAGTCTTAAAGGAAAGCGGTGCTGAAATTCTTGTAAATTACTTGCCTGTTGGATCTGAAGAGGCTGCAAGATATTATGCGCAATGTGCTCTTGATGCAGGGGTTGCTTATGTAAACTGTATGCCAGTATTCATTGTAAGTGATGATGAATGGGATGCTAAATTTAGGGAAAAAGGAATTCCTATTGTTGGTGACGATATTAAAGCCCAAATTGGTGCTACCATTACTCACAGAACACTAGCTAGTTTATTTATGGATAGGGGTGTAAAATTAGATAAAACCTATCAAATCAATACTGGTGGTAACACTGATTTCTTAAATATGCTTAATAGGGACAGGTTAGACTCTAAAAAAGAATCCAAGACTGAAGCGGTTCAATCCGTGCTTAAAGAAAGAATGGATGATAGGGATATCCATATTGGGCCTAGTGATTATGTCCCATGGCAGAATGATAATAAATTATGCTTCCTCAGAATGGAAGGACGTACCTTTGGGGATGTTCCAATGAATATTGAACTCAGATTAAGTGTTGAAGATTCACCTAACTCTGCAGGATGTGTCATTGATGCAGTAAGGTGTTGTAAAATTGGATTGGAAAGAGGTATTGGTGGACAATTAACTTCTATTTCTTCTTACACCATGAAGCATCCTCCGATTCAATATACTGATGATGAAGCATATGATAATGTTGAAAAATTTATTTCCGGCGATTTGGAAAGATAATTTTTCAATTTCTTATTTTTTTTTAAATTTTACAAAATTTATTAATATATGTAATGATATATATTAACACATAAGGCATGAAAATTATTCATAATTTTTTATAAAATTAAAAAGAGGTGTTTATTAAATGGCGAAAGTAAGATTTACTGAAACTGCACTTCGGGATGCTCACCAATCTTTGCTTGCAACTAGGATGAGAACAAGAGATATGATTCCTATTGCTGAAGAAATGGATAAAGTAGGTTATTTCTCTGTTGAAGCTTGGGGAGGAGCAACTTTTGATACTTGTATCAGATATTTAAATGAAGATCCTTGGGAAAGATTAAGAAATTTAAAATCTGAATTTACTAAAACTCCTATTCAAATGCTTTTAAGAGGACAAAATTTGGTGGGATATAAACATTATCCGGATGATGTTGTAACAAAATTTGTTGAAAAATCCTATGAAAATGGTGTAGATATTTTCAGAGTTTTTGATGCTTTAAATGATATTAGAAATATGGAAAAAGCTATTAAAGTAGCTAAAGCTCAAGGCGCTCACGTTCAAGGTACTATCAGTTATACTATTAGTCCGGTTCACACTTTAGATGATTTTGTTGATTTGGCCAAAAATCTTGAAGCTCTTGATTGTGATTCTGTAGCTATTAAGGATATGGCTGGTTTGATTACACCAACTGCTGCATATGACTTAGTATCAAAATTAAAAGAAGAAACTGATTTGCTTGTAGACTTGCATTGTCATTGTACTAGTGGTATGACACCAATCAGTTATTATGCTGCTTGCCAAGCCGGTGTTGACATATTGGATACTGCAATTTCACCATTATCATGGGGAACATCACAGCCACCAACAGAAAGTATGGTTGCAGCCCTACAGGGAACCCCATATGATACTGGATTGGATTTAAAACAGTTAACCCACATTAAAGAATACTTTGATGACATTAAAGAAAAATATGCATCTATACTCGATCCAATTGCAGAAAGTATTGATGCGGATGTTTTATTATACCAAATTCCTGGTGGAATGCTTTCAAACCTCATTTCACAACTTAAAGAACAAAATGCTTTGGATAGGTATCAGGATGTGCTTGAAGAAATGCCTCGTGTTAGAAAAGATATGGGTTACCCTCCTCTTGTAACCCCAACAAGTCAAATTGTAGGTATTCAGGCAGTAATGAATGTTTTAGGTGGAGAAAGGTATAAAACTGTTTCCAATGAAGTTAAAGAATATATGAAAGGAAATTACGGTAAACCTCCAGCACCTGTTGATCCTGAAATCTCCAAAAAAATCATTGGTGATGAAGAAGTAATTACCTGCAGGCCGGGGGATTTATTAGAACCTGAATTTGATAAATTCAAATCTGAGGGTATGGAAAAGGGATTTGTCAAATCTGATGAAGATGCTTTAACTTATGCATTATATCCACCAATAGCCCCTAAATTCCTTAAAGGAGAAGCTGTTGAAGAAGAACTCAAAGCTCCATCAATTGCGGAGGATACAGAAATTGGAATCCCAACAGAATATAATGTTGAAGTTGATGGCGATGTGTTTGAAGTTAAAATCATGCCTACAGGATTTATTGAAGTTGAAGAAACTGAAAAAGGTCCATTCACTCCAGTTGAAGGTGGAGTATTATCTTCAATGCAAGGTATGGTAATCAAATTAAATGTAAATGTTGGAGATAAGGTATCTGTCGGTTCAACAATTGCAGTTATTGAGGCTATGAAGATGGAAAATGATATTCAGTCTGAAGTTGAAGGTACTGTAAAAGAAATCTTCGTAGAACCTGGTGATGCAGTTAGTGCCGGAGATATTTTAATGGTTATCAATTAGATAACCTACTTATTATTTTTTTGAATTTTTTATTATTTTTGTTTATTTTATATTTAAAAATTTTTATTCGGATTATTTTTCAAATAGTCTATTAAAAATATGTTTATAATATTTTTCGTGATGGCTTTTCACTTGATTTTTTAATAAATAATAATGTTAATGCCGTGAATTTTGTTTATTTTTATAAGATTGATTATCAATTCTTGTTATTTTGTTTAATCTAAATTGAATATCTTACAATCTTTTTGAAAATCAATTAGACAAATTTATATATTTCAGAGTATAAACATTGTAATATCGAAGTTTTACAAAAAACTTTGAATATTATTTAAGGTGACAAAAGATGAAAAACTACTTTGACATTAAAGATAAAGTCGCTCTTGTTACAGGAGCATCTTCCGGTCTCGGTTGGCAAATTGCACAAGCTTATGCTAGTCAAGGAGCTAAGTTAGCATTATTCGCTAGAAGAGAAGAAAGACTTCAAGAAAACAAAAAAACATTAGAAGACGAATATGGCGTAGAAGTAATGTACGCTGTAACAGATGTAGGTGACCCAGAAAACATCGCTGAATCTGTTAAAAAAGTAGTTGATCATTTCGGAAGAATCGATATCCTCGTAACTGCTGCTGGTATGGGTAACAACAAACCTGTTGTAGACCAAAGTGCTGAAGAATGGGATAGACACATCAAAATCGACTTAAGTGGTGTATACTACACCTGTGCAGAAGTCGGTAAAGTAATGATCGAACAAAACTATGGTAAAATCATTAACATTGGTTCAATCCACTCCCGTGTAATCTTCCCTGGTGGAGGAATTTCCGCATACTCCTCAGCAAAAGGTGGAGTAATGAACTTAACCAAAAACTTAGCTGTTGAATGGGCAAAATATAATATCACTGTTAACGCAATCGGACCTGCAGTATTTGCAACTGAATTAACCACTGAAAGTATTGAAATGGAAGGATTCATGGACTTGATTGCAGCATATTGTCCAATGCAAAGACTCGGTGAACCTGGTGAACTCGACGGTCTTGCAATTTACTTCGCATCCGACGCATCCAGTTTCTGTACCGGACAATTAGTTTGTGTAGACGGTGGTTGGACAGCTATTTAAGTGTAATATTTAATTACACTTCTTTTTTTTATTTTTTTTGTTAAAATGAGTATTTTTCATTAATTACTTGAATTTTCTAGTAACAAATTATTTTTCATATTCAGTTAAATCTTTTATTCCTGCTTTTTCAAATCCTCTTTTACGTCTCATACAGCTTTCACAAACGCCGCAGTGTTTATCTTTTCCTTTATAACAGGAATAGCTTAACTCCATTGGCGCACTTACATCAGCACCTAATTTAACAATTTCGTCCTTATCCAAATCGATGGCAGGGGCTTTTATTTCAATATCGATTGGGGAACCCACTTCAAACAATTCATTAAAACTTTCCAAATATTCTTTTGAATTATCAGGAAATGTGGTGGCTTCTTCCCTGTCCCATCCGACAATTATTATCTCTGCTCCAATGCTTTCTGCATATGATGCCGCAATGGATGTAAAAACTGTGTTTCTTGCAGGCACCCAAACGCTGCTTGCAGTTTCTTTGGATTTTTCAAAATCATCCAAGTCATCAGCATCAACTTCGGGAATATCCTCGGAAGTATTTAAAGTTGAAGTACTGATTTTTGCTAGCCATGGCAAGTCTATAACGCTATGGTCAAATCCCATTTTTTTACAGATTTCTTTGGATGCTTTCAGTTCCTGTTTGAAAGCTTTTTGACCATAATTGAATGTTATTGCATGAATGTCATAATCTTTTGCATAAACGCTTGATGCTACGGTACAGTCAAGCCCTCCGGATAATACTGCAATTGCTTTTTTCATTTAATCATCTCCTTAACTTCCCTTAAACTAAGACCAGTATCTTCTGCTATTTTTTTCAAATCCTCATATTCTGGTCTTTTAGAAATTATTTCATCATTAATATATCCAATTTTAAAATTAACATCATATTCATTGCCTTCAATTTCAAATGTTTTTTTAATGAATTCTCTTTTGGCAAGTCCTCTGTGGATATTCGGTGTGACTCTAATTCCCAAGCTTCCAGTTTCTTTAAAAATTAAGTTAACTAGTTCTTCTCTTTTATCTTTTTTGGAAATAACTTTTAATAGGCTACCCTGACGATTCTTTTTCATTATTATTGGGGTTATTGATACATCGGATGCTCCTGCTTCCATCAATACATCAAACAGGTATCCAATTTCTTCGCCTGTCAAATGATCCATATTTGTTTCAATGACATCAATTTTATCATTTTCAGTGATTGAAGATGATTGTATTATTCTTAAAATGTTTGGATGTTCGAAATCCTTGCTTCCAGCACCATAACCTGCTTTTTCGCCATTTATTAATGGAATGAATTCTTTTATTTCATCACATAGCTCAGCATATATTGCACAGCCGGTTGGTGTTGCAAGTTCACTTGAAACAGGCCCTCCTTTAAAGTTTAAACCTTTTAGGATTTCCAAGACTGCAGGCGCCGGAACTGGAAGAACTCCGTGTGCAGTTTTGACTTGGCCTCCTCCAACAGCTATTGGAAGGCCGATGATTTTTTGCTTATCCAGATTTAATGAGTAATATGCCCAGACAGAACCGATTATATCCGCTACCGCATCACTGGCGCCAACTTCATGGAAGTGTATTTCTTCCAATCTTTTCCCATGAACTTTTGACTCGGCAACAGCTATTCTTTTAAATATATTTAGGGATGTTTTTTTAACATCTTCGTCCAAGTCAAGGGCATTTATTTTATCGACTAATTCATTATAATAAACATGACTATTTTTATCAAGCATTTCAACATGACAATACACAGCATCAATGCCCTGTTTATCAACTTTTTCAAAAGTTACATTAATTTCCCCAACAATCTGTGCTGATTTTTCCATAATTTCCTTTAACTTATTTTCATCAGCACCTAAATCAACTAATGCTCCTATTATCATGTTTCCGGATATTCCGCTTGATTGTGGGTCTATAATGATTGTCATTAATAATTGCTCCTAAAATTGATATTCATATAAACATTTAATAATAGTTTTGTTTAAATAGTATTAATAGTATTGGTGTTTTTATGTTATTTGGCGACTAACTTTTAGAAATTTTTTCTAAAAATTCTCTGCTGTAAACTCTAAATGATGCCAAATATCAAATATGATGAAAAAGTAATGAATCTGGTGAAATAGCTTATATTGCAGATTTAAGGTGAAAATATGAATAGAATAAATGTTGTAGAAAATGATTATGCTGTTTTTATCAATAATCCTGATCTTTTTTTGGCAATCAGTGATTTTACTGTTGGCGGTGGAGTCAACGTTGTTGAAAATGTAAATATCATGAAATCAAAGGAAGGTTTGGAATCAGCTAAAGAATCCCTTAATCAGGAAAAGAGACAATATATTGCCCAGGAATCAGAATCTTTAAACTATTTTAAAAAATTTTATAAAGATATTGGTATTTACACATTTGTAGAGAATGATGTGTTTATTCAAGATTTCACCGAAAAACTGCAAGTTGCTAATTCATCAAAAGGATTTGCTGATGCTAAAATCGATATAAGTCATGTCATGTATATAGATAAAGTTTTATCTAAAAAGGATTTGCTTAAGGTTTATAAAAGGGTTATAAAAACTAAAGAAAAGTATTTGGCTGGTTTAAGACTGCCTCTTCATATTAATAATATCTTAAATAACAATGATTTTTTAGCGGTTTTATGCAGAATTCCTAAAGATGAAAATGAAAACTTTGAGGAAGCTGATTTCGATGAATTAAACATTGAACGCGCAATCGTCGACTCAATTGACGAAGCATTTAAAAGATTGGAATTGACGTTTGGAGTTCTTGATTATCTTGTTTCTGAAGGAATATTGATTGGAGATTTGATTGAAGCGGGAATGGAATTGCTTGATGATGCTGAAATAACAGAAGAGCTCAATAAGAAAATGGAAACCCAATTGTTAAAATCTTTATCTGATATTAATGTAATTACTTTATTGATGGCCGCAATAAGGGCTGAAGAGGACTTTGCAGGAGGCAGAATACGAGAAATAGATTTAAACGATGATTCAGCTTATTTATATTCTGATGAGGTTTTAGGTTTGGCCATTTCAAATCAGATTGCAGGAACTAATGCAATGTTTAATTTTAAACATTATAATGAAGCGAAACCTGGAATAATTTATGGTCTTCCCCCAATATTGGATGATGCCTTTGCAGGTTTGATTGCAGGTTGCATATCTAGAATTTTAGAGGAATAAGTATGGAAGATGATAGCTACTTTGAGGATGAGGAATTTTCACCGTTCAGGTCTATTCTGGGTCTTTTAACCTTTTCAACAATATTGCCGATTAATGTTTTCACGTCAATCGAGTGCATGACTAAATTAACTTGGGTATGGCCTTTTTTACATTTCTTCATAGGTGTTCTGGCAGCCATCTGCGGTTATGTTTCACTGAATTTGCTGCATCTGAATCCTTTCTTCACTTCAGTAATCGTTTATGCATTTCTAATGATAATAACCGGTTATAATCATTTGGATGGTGTAATGGACATGGCCGATGGGGTCATGGTTCATGGCGACCCCGAACGTAAAATCGGTGTAATGAAAGACTCATCAGTCGGTGCCGGAGGTGTTGCAACATTGTTTTTAGTTGCCAGCTTAACAATTGCCGGAATTTATAATATTTTGGATTATAATTTCATATTTGGAATTATACTTTGTGAAATGCTTGCCAAAACATCTTTAATAACTACAGCATTAATATCCGAACCATTGACTCCGGGAATTGGAAGTTATTTTATAAAGGAAACCAATATAGCAAACTATTTCCTGTCAACTTTTTTCGTTGCATGCATTGCATATCTGTTGGGAGGAATTGTTGGAATCATTGGAGTTCTTGGCGCCATTGTGGCAGGCTTAATTATTGCCGTTATTGCAAGGAGAAATTTTGTTTTTGCCAATGGTGATGTTTTGGGAATGAGCAATGAATTTGGAAGATTAATGGCTTTACTTTTAATGTCAATAGCTTTGGCTTTATAATTTGGTGATAAAATGAATGTTAATGTTTTAAGATTAGATCATAGATTAAAAAGAGATACACGTATTACTACTCACGTCTGCTTAACCGCCCGTGCATTTGGGGCAAGTAAAATCTACCTTGCAGGTGAAAGAGACAATAAATTAATGGATAATGTAAGAGATACTGCTAAAAGATTCGGAGGCAACTTTGAAATAGAACATACGGATTCTTACATGGGCGTTATCAATCAATGGAAAAAGGATGGCGGAAAGGTAGTTCACCTGACAATGTACGGTTCACAGGCTCATGAAATAGCTCCGGAAGTAAGGGAAGATGGAAGCGATATTTTAATCATCGTGGGCGGTTCAAAAGTTCCTGGAAAAGTCTATAAGGCTGCAGACTGGAATGTGTCAGTTACAACCCAGCCTCACTCAGAAGTATCCTCTCTTGCAGTATTTCAGCATTTGCTGATGGACGGCAGCGAATTTGACTTGGAATTTGAAAATCCTGTTCTGGAAGTGATTCCTACCGCTCACGGCAAAAATGTTAATATTCACGATGAAAACCGCTAGGATATAAAATCATCCAATCTTTTTATTGCTTTTAATTTTTCATCCTTTTTTATTTTAGCCTGGTCAAGGGCATCTTTTATCGTTTGAATGGAATTATCATAGACTTCCTTATCGACAGGGTATGGAAAGCCATCTTTTCCTCCGTGGGTAAAGCTATATTTAACCGGGTCTTTCCAGCTTGCAGGTTCACCATAAACCAAATCTGATATTAAGGCAAGAGCTCTTATCTTTTTGGGACCGATTCCCTGAAGTAAAATCAGTTCCTCGTAATTTTCGGGCTGTATTTCCCAGGCATTTTTCAAGACTTCAAATTCCTTATCTGAAATGTCCATGTCAAGTACGGGATGGTGGGAAGGCATTGTAAAGTCGTCCAAAAGCATCTGATTATCCTTTCTTTTAAAATACTGTCTTAAATGGTCGGGATTATCGTTGATTAAATCAACACTAATTTTTTGAGCAGACTTGCTTTCCTTATCGGTCATATTAAGTGTTTGTGGTGTTTTCAAATCGCAGGATATTCCACTATGCGGATCCAGGAGCAGATCATCAACCTCTTCACCCATCCAGTGATAACGGCGGGCATATTTGTTATCAGTATTCATTCCCTGTTGAACCACCGCCCAGTCTCCCTTTTCAGTTACGAAAAAGTTATGCTGGTATAATGTATATCCGTCCTGAATGCAGGAATTGTCGATTTTGGCAGATAATTTGCTGGTTTCTATTAATTTTTCAGTTGTCTTTGTTTTCAAATTAAAAATGTCTCCAGCATGGGCAATGCCTTCGGGGGTTTTACGTGATTTGGCACCTTTGCCTCCGCTTAAATAAATTCCATGTTCTTCAGGAGATAATGATTCCTTTAAAGCTCCCATTGTTGTGGTTGTCGTTCCTGATGAATGCCAGTCAAAACCCAAAACACAGGAAAATGCTTGAAACCAATAGGGATTAGAAATTCTTCTTATGAATTCATTCAAACTGTACTCTTCAATAATAACTGAAGTCAGTGCTCCTGATAGTTCAACCATTCTTGAAAATAACCATCTTGGAGGATGGCCTCCATGCAACGGTAAATTAACTGCCCCTCGTCTTTGCATGAATTATAATTTAATTTTGTTTATTAATAAGGATTTAGATAGAGCATTTGACAAGTATTTTCATTACATTAATTATTTAAATAATTAATCAAATAGTATTTTTAATTAAATAGGTGATTTAATGGCTAAACCAATTGGAGATACACCAACTTTATGTGGTGAAAATGCAACTAGATTTTTGAATAAAATGAACAAACCCCTTACAAATAAAGATAAACAATTTAAAAAAAGATTTGATGCTGTAAGAAAGGTACCCTTCTAAAATTTTTAATTAAAGGTTCATCTTATATTTTTTTAATATTAAAACAAAACTTTAATAAGGAGTATAATATATAATTATTAATGTTATAATGTTTATCAATTTATTATAGGAGCGTTATTATTTATGGCAATTAAAGATGGCGATTTTGTTCGCGTAAATTTTACTGGTAAAGTTAAAGAAACTGACGAAGTATTCGATACTACTTATGATGAAATAGCTCAAGAAGCTGAAATTTTTGATGAAAACAAAACTTACAAACCAATTCCTATTGTAGTTGGAGGAAACCACTTGTTACCAGCTATTGAAAAAGAAATTGTTGGACTTGATGCTGGTGACCGCAAAACTGTAGAAGTTGACAGTGATAACGGATTTGGTCCTCGTGATCCTAAAGCAATACAATTAATACCTATGAAAGAATTCAAAAAACAAGGTATGACTCCATATCCCGGAATGAGAATTTCAGCTGAAGGTGGAGAAGGTAAAATCTTAACCGTTAACGGAGGAAGAGTAAAAGTAGATTTCAACCACCCATTAGCAGGAAAAGACTTAGTTTATGATATTGAAGTAACTGAAATCATTGAAGATGCTGAAGAAAAAATCAAAAGCATGATTGAGTTACACTACGCAAATCCAAATGTTGACATTGAAAAAACCGAAATTTCCATTGAAGATGGTATTGTAAACATTCAATTAGATGAAATGGCTAAATTTGACCAACAATCTTACATGGACATTACCTTTGCAAGATTCAGAATAGCTAAAGACATTTGGGAAAACATTGAAGAAGTCACCAAAGTTAACTTCGTAGATGCTTTCGAAAAAAGAGAAGAAGCAGCTGATGAAGAAGAAGATGAAGAATAGATTTTCTTCTCTTAATAAGAAATATGAGTTATTTTAAAAAATAACTCACAACAACTTTTTTTTAAATCACCACGTCCTTTTTTGTAAAGTAGATATATGAAACCGCCAAGCCAATCATGAAAGTAGCTAAAATCATACCATAGGACACCATTATATCTGCACTATACTCTGCTATCTCGCCGGATGCAATTAGATATGGACATACCCAGGGCACGAATGGAGCCCAATTCTGGCCGTATACCATTAAGTTTATTAGGGATAATGCAGCCCCGCCAACCATTGCAGGAACCATATTTGTTACGAATAGGGAAACAAATACGAATGGGGAGAATGTTAAAAACAATAAAACGTTTGCCAAAAGAAGTTCGGCAAAACTATCTATAAACAGTTTTAAGCTAAATCCTTCAAGGCCTGCAATAAAGCCGAATATTAGTGTTGAGAAGGTTGTAACCACTGTTAAAATTACAATCCATACTAAAAACATTATATATTTGGATACTAAGAATTTTTCTCTTGATATTGGAATTGTAAGCATAGTTTTTAATGTATGTTCATTATATTCCCTGCCGAATAGGTATGATATGATTATTGCAAAAATGAGAACTGCAAACATTGCAGACATGTACATATTCACATTTGCAAACAGTGCTTCAAAGCTTTGGGTTTCATTAAATGATGTTGCTGCAATAAACATTAACAATGGGGGAAGAATAGCTCCCATTAAACTTAATAAAAATATTTTTGATCTTTTGAGTTTTAAAAATTCCATCTGAATAAAAGTTAACATATTATCACCTTATATTAATTGTTGGAGACAAATCTTGTAAAAAAGTCTTCCAGATTCTCTTCACACAGATTTACCTTTTTCACGTCATTTCCTGATTTAACGAATAATGCATTGAATTTGTCTCTTAGTTCTAAGTTTGTATATAAATTAATTTTTCCCTCTTCTCTATAACTGAAGTCTTTATTTTCTTTAAGTCCTAATTTTTTAAGGATTCCAATAGCAGAATCAACATCAGATACTTCAAATTCAACAAATTTGTTTAACCTGTTGTATAAATCTTTTTTTGGAATCTCCTCAATCAGCACCCCATTATCCATAATGCCTATAACGTCTGCAATGTTTTCTATTTCACTTAGGATATGTGATGAAATTAGGATTGTTATTCCATATTCGTGAGACAGTCTTTTAAGCAGCTTACGGATTTCTTTAATTCCAAATGGATCAAGACCGTTAATGGGTTCATCCAAAATCAATAATTCCGGGCTGTGCATAATTGCGGCCGCTATTCCTAGGCGCTGCTTCATTCCTAATGAGAAATCCCTGAATTTTTTAGATTTGGCATTTTCCAAATTAACCATTTCAAGAACTAAATCAATATTTTGTGGATAGAAATCTTTTCTTAGCTTGGAAATGATTTTTAGATTTTCATATGCTGTTAAGTTTTCGTAAAATCCTGGAGTTTCAATAATGGAACCTATGTTTGAATATATCTCTTTTGAATATTTTTTGGAGTTTTTTCCAAAAAGATATATTTCTCCGCTGCTTGGATATGCAAGATTTAAAAGCATACGCATTGTGGTTGTTTTTCCTGCACCATTTTTTCCTAAAAGGCCATAAATCTTTCCTTTTTCAACGTGCATGTTAACTGAATCCACAACTCTGTTATTGTAATATATTTTTGACAAATTATTTGTTTCGATAATGTATTCTACCATATTAAAATCTCCGATAAATCTTATTTAAAAATAAAAAATGGAATGTTAAACATTCCAGTTACTTTATTGCTTCCCTATAAACTGATCCATATACTCTATTGAAAAATACGCTGATATAAGAGGATATGAACAATCCTTGGATTGTTGCAATAATAGCTAATATAACCATTGCCTGGTTAATGGCTATTGCGACAAGTATTGTAATAAACATTAATATTACACTGATGGCAACCATAATTATTGCATAAACAATAAATGTGAAAAGGGTTATTCCAATATAAGTAACCCATCCAAGATTGGCGATTTTATTGATTATTTCCCTTAAATCAAATGCTTTTGTTAATTTATCCGTATCCGCCATATTTGCCAGAGCCATAATGAGGAGGAAATTGCATATTATGAACAATATTAATGCTAAAACTGATACGTAATAATCACCATTTTGAACAGATAACAATTCTATGCCTGCTACAAATACAATAACCGGAATGATATTGTAAACAAAGCAGGCAATGAAATACTTCAGCCCCTTTGTTAAAAGACTTAAAACATCACCAAATCCCGGAAGGTCATTCTTTTTTGCAATTGAGAATTTGATTACGTCATATTGATATCCCATTATCAATAATGCGATAATAAAGCCGATTATGGCAAATAATGCTATAATATAAATATCACTTGAAGCAAATGTTGAAGAATTTGCTGCAATTGAATTTGGGGAAGTTTCTTCAACAATTGTGAGTAAATCAATTAACATTTCAAAGATTCCAAATGTTATGATATTCAATAAAGCAAATAATGCTCCAAGACTTAAAAGCTTTTTTGTATCATTAAACGGATATTTCAATCCTTCACTAACTAAATCGGTCATGCTTGCCATCTTATCGCCTTAAATTTGCATAGTGTATAGTAATCCAATAGACCTTGAATTAAAAATGCTCAAGTAAGGTCCGACAATGAACATTGTAACCAATGAATTGATTAATGTTCCTAAAAGGAATATTCCACTTGAATCAACACCTAAAACGGATCCGGAAATTCCAAATACTGTAAATATTGCAAGAATGATTCCGCTTACAACAGCTGAAATGACTATTGTTATTATAATCAGGCCCAAATAGGTTATTATGCAATTAAACCATCCGATGTCATCAATCACTTCCCTGATTTCTTTTATTTCGAAGGCTTTTGAAAATGTACCTTCATTGTATGCCATGTGACATATTCCCATTTGGCTCATTAAACATGCGACTATTATAAGTGCAAATGTTATCAAACATCCGATAATCATTATTGCGGATGCTAAAACTCCGTTAAGGCTATTTGAGATAGCTGCAAATAGTATAAATATAAAGAATGGAACAAGCATATAAAGCATTTGAACTATTACCACTTTCACCCCATCCACAAACATGGCGATAATATCATCAAAGTCTGGCAGAGGGTCTCTTCCGTTAATTATTCCATGAACTGCTGTGTTAATAACTCTATAATTGTATCCTGTAATCAGAAAAATTGGAAGCAATAAAAAACTGAATAAGCATATTACGCCCAATATCACCAGTGTTTTCCAGTCTTTGGCGGAATATTCCAGTGAATCTTTATAAATATCTAAAATCATTTTTTTCAACTCCTAATAATAATCATCATCAAAAAGGAAAATTTCTTCTATGAAGAAATATTTCTCTCGATCACCTTTAAACATCATTTTATTAAAGACTTGGGTTATATCTCGAGCTAAAAACAAAGATGGGTTATATCTACCATTTTCCAGTGCATTAATGGTTTGGCGGGTAACTCCAACCTTGTCCCCAAGTTCTTGCTGGCTCATTTTGAGCTCCTGTCTTAAATATTTAATCATGGTTTTCATATTATCCCATAAAAAATAACGTTATCTTTTTGCAAAAGTATTTAAGTACCGCAGTAATTATGTTAAAAACTAATTACTTATGTTAATGTTACATTACATAGTATTTAAATTTTACTGTTTTATAAAAAATTAATTAAATCAGTTTAATGTAGTTAAAAATAATTAAAATCAGTTTTTTTTTAAATAAACAAGTTAATTAATAGTGAAATATTATTTTAAATTGTTATATATTTTGTAGTTAATAAATAAATTAATACAAATATTTTTTTTCAATAATATTAAATGATAATATTTATATATTAAGTAAAATATCTTTAACAAATGTAATCTAACTATAACATATTTTCATCAGAACTTTCAAATGCTTTTTCCGCCGCTAACAGCAACAATTCCTGGGATGCTTTCCACTTCTAATTTATACATTGCTTCCATGCCTTCATTTTCAAATAAAACACACTCTTTTTCGAGGACTTTGCTTGTCAATAGCGCTGCAACAGGTGGTGTTATTACAAAAATGGAGTTATTTTCTTTTAAAGATTTAATGGTATCATCGTGAAGCATTCCCTTTCCGATATGGATTTTCACACCATTTTCACTTAAAAATGGAATTGTGGATTCAATTTCTTCCTTATTGCTTGTTGTTGGGGCTATTCCTGCATTGCTGACTGCAGTATGCATTATTGCAGAGCCGTTAATGTCAAAATCAAGTTTGTCTTCTTTTATTAAATTAACTAACTGTGGAAGTGCTGCGTCACGGCCTGTAAACATAACTCCGGAAATGGAAACCTGATCACCTACATTAAGAGACAATATTTCTTCATCAGAAATTGGTGTTGTTATTTGTTTCATACCTAATTTTATTATTTTAATTTATTTTAAAATTTCTTATTTTTTCACTAAATCTTATTAAAAATTATAAATTTCAATCTTTTGAGTACTTATCAGATGATATTATGGGAGTTGGCTGTGAATCAATTCTTTAAAAAAGATAATGATATTGATATTCTTTATATGTGATAATATAAAAAGCAAAGGTCTATTAGCTATTCAATATAAAATGTGTAATATAAAATATTTTTCTAGTAAATGTGTTAATCATATTAATTACTGCTCAAAAATCAAATAGTTAAAAGTGTAAATATGCATGTTCGAAAGGCAAAAATTGAAGATTTATCTAATATTATGAGCATCTATAGAATTGCCCAGGATTTCATGATTGAATCCGGAAATCCCAACCAGTGGGGTCATTCCTATCCTAAAAAAGAGTTGATTGAAGAGGATATTAAAAATGAAGTTTGCTATGTGGTATGCGATGGTGACTTTCCTCATGGAGTATTTGCACTTTTTAAACGGGAAGAACCGACATATTCATATATTGAAAACGGAGAATGGCTCAATGATGATGAATATGTGACAGTACATAGAATTGCAAGTGATGGGCAGAAAAAAGGTATTTTCAGCTGCGCTATCAGTTATTGCAAGGATATATCGAATAACATTAGAATCGATACTCATGAGAACAATCTGATTATGCAAAAGCTGATTGAAAAAAGCGGCTTTCAAAGATGCGGAATAATTTTTGTGGCTGACGGATCTCCAAGAATCGCCTACCAGTGGATTAATGATGATGATTCCACACCATAACTTTAACTTTTTTTCAACATTAAATTAATCAAAACTTTTACATTTTTGATAAGTTATTTAAATGTTTGATTACATATATAGTTAATGTTATAATTTAATGATTTGTTTAGGAGATTGTAAATTTGATTATAATTAATGAGGATTTATGCAAGGGATGCCACCTTTGCTTGTTTATGTGTTATAAAAATGTCTATGCAATATCTTCTGAAGCTAATAAGAAAGGAGTATTACTTCCTTATACTAAATTCGAAGATAGATGCACTGGATGTGGTGTTTGCGAGGTAATTTGTCCAGACCAAGCTATCACCGTAGATGTTAATAAAAATTGGTGGGTTGGCAAAGAAGACAATTCTTTCAATCCTAAATTTTCAAATGGGAAGAAATAGGTGTTAAAATGTCAGAAGAATTTTTTATTCAAGGAAACGAAGCATGTGCAAAAGGTGCACTTAAAGCTGGTTGTAGATTTTTTGCAGGATATCCTATTACCCCATCTACTGAAGTTGCAGAAACTTTGGCTCGTGAACTTCCAAAAGTAGGAGGATCATTTGTTCAAATGGAAGATGAAATTGCATCTGCTGGAGCAATTATTGGAGGTTCTTGGGGAGGAACTAAATCAATGACTGCAACATCAGGTCCAGGTATATCATTAATGCAGGAAAATATTGGTTATGCGTTTATTACTGAAACTCCAATCGTTATTGTAGATGTTCAAAGAGGTTCACCGTCAACCGGTCAGCCTACAATGGCTGCTCAGGGCGATATGATGCAGGCCCGTTGGGGTTCTCACGGGGATTATGAACCGATAGCATTATCTCCATCAAGCGTTCAGGAATTCTTTGATTTCACTGTTAAAGCATTTAACTTGGCTGAACAGTACAGAACTCCAGTATTTGTAATGGCTGATGAAGTAATTGGTCATATGAGAGAAAAAATCACTGTTGAAGATGATATTGAAATAGTGGCAAGGCAAATGCCTGAAGATAAAGATAATTATTTGCCGTTTAAAAACGTTGAAAACGGTACAAATCCGATGCCGGCATTCGGTCAGGGATTCAATATTCACGTTACAGGTTTGACTCATGATGAAAGAGGTTATCCGGATACTAATGACCCTGAAACCCATCATGAATTGGTTCAAAGATTATGCGATAAAATTTTAAACAACAAGGATAAGATATGCTCCGTCCAATCAGAAGAATGTGGGGATGCAGACATAATAATCGTATCTTATGGGGCTCCAGTTAGGTCAGCCATTGAAGCAGTTCAAAAAGCAAGGGCAGACGGTAAAAAAGTAGGTTATATTAAACTTGATACTCCATGGCCTTTCCCTGAAGAGCAATTGAAAGATTTGGCATCAAATGCATCTGATGTTTTTGTTGTAGAAATGAATTTGGGTCAGATGTATTATGAAGTTGAACGTGTTTTAGGAAGCAATGCTAATGTTCATCTTATTGGAAAAATTGGTGGCTTAATGCCTACTCCTGATGAAATATTATCTGAAATCAACAAAATGGGAGGAAATTAAATGTCAGAGGAAAATAAATTTACTCCATATATGAGAAAAGACAGATTGCCTCATATATTTTGTCCTGGCTGTGGAAACGGAACAATCATGAACGCTTTTTTACAGGCAATGGAAAAAGCAGAAATGGACTTTGATAATATTGCAATGGTTTCCGGTATTGGTTGTTCTTCAAGAATTCCGGGTTATATGAATTGTGATTCCCTGCATACCACTCACGGCAGAGCATTAAGCTTTGCTACTGGTTTAAAAACTGCCAATAAAGATTTGGATGTTGTAGTTTTTACCGGTGACGGGGACTGCGCATCAATTGGCGGTAATCATTTGATTCATGCTGCCAGAAGAAACATTAATTTAACGGTTATTTGTATTAATAATAATATTTACGGTATGACTGGTGGTCAAATTAGTCCTACTTCTCCTAAAGGTAGTTTTGGAACTACTGCGCCATATGGAAATATGGACGCTCCATTTAATTTGGCTGAACTTGTTGCGGCTGCAGGTGCAAGTTACTCTGCAAGATGGACTACAATCCAAATTGAAAATTTAGTTTCATCTATTAAAGATGGTCTTAAGAATCCCGGTTTCTCATTTATTGAGGTTGCAACTCAATGTCCAACTTATTTTGGCCGTAAAAATAAGCTTAGAACTCCAACTGCTATGGCAGTAACATTAAAAATGAATACTGTATTTAAATCCGCTGCCGATAGGATGAGAAAAAAAGATTTGGAAGGAAAAATCGTTGTTGGAGAATTTGCTAATTCCCAAAGGGATGAATTTACAGAAAATATCGAAAGAATTAGTGAAGAGAAATTTGGTAAAAAAACTTTAATTAATTCAGCATATGAAGAGGAGTTATAATGAGAACCGAAATCAGAATTGGCGGATTTGGAGGTCAGGGAGTAATTCTTGCAGGCATTATTTTAGGTAAGGCCGCAAGTATTTTTGATGAAAATGAAGCTGTTCAAACTCAATCTTATGGTCCTGAAGCCCGTGGGGGAGCTTCAAAATGTGAAGTCGTCATTAGCGATAGCAAAATTGATTATCCTAAGGTACAAAGTCCTGACATATTGGTTGCCATGTCCAATGAAGCATTAATTAAATACATCGTTGATTTAAAGGATGAAGGTACTTTAATTGTTGATCCGGGCACTACCGATATTGAAGATGTGCGTGATTTCATCGACCAGCATAATATTAAGGTTTATGAAGCTCCAGCAACCAAAACGGCAAATGATGAAATAGGTCTTAAAATCGTTGCCAATATTGTTATGGTTGGAGCAATTACAAAAATTACAGGAATTATATCCGAAAATGCAGCTATTGAAGCAATTAAAGATAGTGTTCCGGCAGGAACAGAAGAAAAGAATATCAATGCATTCAATGCAGGGTATAATTTAGTTTAATTAGGTGTTAATATGAAGTTTTTCGAAAATGTAGCAAAAAAAATTTTTAGTAAAGAAGGAATTACGATACTTGAAGGGCATGTGGCATATTCCCCTGAAGAAGCGGTAGCTGTATCCTCTGAAATGGGAGTTCCAGTTGTTCTGAAAGCACAGGTTTTAACCGGTGGAAGAGGCAAAGCCGGTGGTGTAAAATTTGCAGACAATCCTGGTGAAGCCTTAAAAGTTGCTGATGAAATATTGGGAATGGAAATTAAAGGCGAAAAAGTAAAACACTTATTAATTGAAGAAAAAGCAGATATTCTTAATGAATATTTCTTAAGCATTTCAATTGACAGGTCTGCAAGAAGACCGGTTATTATGGTAAGTAAAGAAGGTGGGGTTGAAATTGAAAATCTCGCAAAAACAAATCCTGAAAAAATTATCAAATATTACCCTCAGCCTTTGATTGAGTTCTTACCATATGAAGCCCGTGAAATTGCCCGTAAAATGGGATTGCCTTCAGAGCTAATCGGACCAATGGGTGATGTAATCTGGAAATTATATAATGTCTTCGATAAATACGATTGTGAAGTTGCTGAAATCAATCCGTTAGTTTTAACTCCTGATGGTTTAATTGCTGCCGATGCAAAGCTGGAAGTAGAAAATGATGCTTTGTTCAGACACCAAGATTTAGTTAACATGCTGCATTATAAAGAGAAAGCAGTTGACTTTGTTAAATTAGATGGAGATATTGCCGTAATCGGTAATGGGGCAGGTTTAACATTAACTGCAATGGATATGATAAAACTTAATGGCGGAGAACCGGCAACCTTCTTGGATATTGGTGGTGGCGCTTCCGAACAGATTATTAATCAGGCATTAAACATCGTGTTAAGTTATGAGCCTGTTAAAGTTGTATTCTTAAATGTTTTGGGAGGAATTACTAAAGCTGATGATGTGGCAAACGGAGTAGTTAAAGCCCTGGAACAGACCGACAGGGAAGTTAATATTGTTATAAGATTAACTGGAACCAACGAAGAAGAAGGTCAAAGAATTCTTGAAGAAGCTGGAATTCCATATGAGATATCTATGGAAAAAGCAGCTAAAAAAGCAGTTGAGCTATGCAATGAATTAAAAGCTCAAGAATAAGTTATAATCAGAAAAACTTCAAAAAATCTTTAAAGGGAATTAATCTATTCCTTTTATAGATTACTCCTTGTTTTGAATTAATCTTTGTAAAAAATAGAAAAAACTAATTTTAAAAATAAAAAATAAAAAAAGTTCTTTAAAGAAATAAATCTTTAAAGAGTATATTATTTAGCTAAACTTTCAACACCTTTTGTAGCTAGCAATCTTGTAAATGTACCTTCCGGTATAACTACAATGTTTCCTTTGGAATATTGATCTAAAGCGACTTGGGTCATTGTACTCTTTTTAGCAGGATCTTCTGCAGCTTCTGCAAGTGCTTTAACCAATACCATTACAGCGTCTGCTCTAGACATGGTTCCTTGAACATTTTCGTTACCAGGATATCCTTGGTATGCATCATTTTCACGAATAATGTCCTCTGCAGTAAGGTTTTTAACTTCTCCATTTACTTTAAGCGGCCTAATGGAATCAATAATTGCATCAATACCATCGGTGTAAACAAGAACTACTGCATCAGCATGCATTCCGGTTCTATATTCCACTATTTCACTAGCATATTGCATACCTTCTCTCACACCGTACCATAAAGAATCGTGAAGAAGCAGTCCTCCTCCAACACCATATTCTGCAGGTTCGGATTGTGAAGGATGTGTCATACCTCCAGGGTACACTGGAGTATAGTTTGCTATAGCCCCATTTTCCAAATGAACCATAAATGCCATATCTACCCCACCATTTTTTTGCTCTCCTTTATCTGAAGCTAAAATAAGAACATTTTTACTTTCTTCAGATAAATCTGGACCTAAAAATAGTGCACCAGCAATTATAGTTAATAATCCTATAAGAATAACCAAAAGAATTGCTATAATTAATTTTTTACTTCTCTTCATAAATCCTCTCCCACATTATATTTTTGTAATCTAATATCCGATAATTGTAAAATTTTTTTACTATTATAAGTTATTGATAATTACAATATATAAATATTTTTTTTATTGGTTAAATTGTTGCTAATTTATATTAATTATAAAAATAATTATTTTTTTCTTTATAAATCGCAATCATCTAAAAATTTTTTTCTATCATATGAAATTTTGAATTATATTTGAAAAAATTAATAAATAACAAATTATATAATAAATTTTAAAAAATAGGGGTGGTTTTGTTCATCCTCATGAAGTTGAATTTCAGATTAGAAATTTGTCTATGACTGGAAATTATAAAAGGGCGGAAAGTATTTTAATTGAACTTAAAAATTACTTTGGGTTCTTATCGGAGGATTAACTTTCCAGATTCTATTTTGCTGTTATTACAAATTAACCGGTTTATAATGGTTATAACTGCAAAGACCATATAAAAGTAATTTTGGCAAAATATGGAGATAAAATGGATAAATCCCAATATGGTGAAATATTGGAAATAATTAATAAATAATTAAAAGTAGGTGAAAATTATGCTTATTAATATCGGTGCTGAATTTGGTACACATTTGGAATCAAATGAAATTGCTAGTGAATTGGTAGATATTTTAAATAAAATACCTGAAGATGAATTTATTTTAGATTTTAAGGACGTTTTATTTGTTACAATGAATTTTGCTCAAGCTTATTATATGGCCAAGTCAGAGTCATCTAAAAAGATTTCAGAAATTAATCTATCAGAGACTATTAAAGTAACTATGGGTTCTGCTGATGAGGCAGTCAATCCTTAATTATTTTTACTAGAAATTTCTAGTAAATATTTTTTTTAAAATTGCTTATTCTAGAAGCACTACTCGGCTGACTTCAGATTCATTTGAAATTTCTCTGCCGCATTCATCAGCAATCCTTTTGGCAAAATCTTTTACTTCGTCGAATAATGGCATATTGGCCATGGTTAGTCTTTCACGTGATGATCCAACAAACATATATGCCTTCACTTCAATAAAATCAGGATCTGCTTTTTCAATCAATTCGGCATATTTTTCTGGATTTGTCATATTCCTTCCTTTAACGCAGGTATTTCGTATACATGTACGGGAGTTGAAACTGGATAAAGTTTCAAGAGATTCATTTAAATTGTCCCATGCATCATTTATTTTGGGCCTGCATAGCTGATTATATATTTCTTTTGTAGGCGCATCCAAGGAAAGGTATAGCTGATAGGGGTCATTTTCCAGATTTCTTAATCTTTCAACGCACTGTCCGTTACTTACCACAAATGTTGTAAAATCTCTTTTATTGAATTCTCCAATCAGTTCATCAATTTTGGGATAAAGCGTTGGTTCGCCGGCCAGGGAAATGGCAGCGTTTGTAGGTTTTTTCATTTCATCTAACTTTCTTCTATTGGCTTTGTCATTTCCATAATAGCCGCATAATAAGTTGTTTTGGGCTTCAATAGCTCCATCAACTATGGTTTTGGGATTATCATACTCATCATCTTCCCATTGGGTTTGTGTATAGGTCAGGTCTCTCCAGCAGAATTCACATTCTTGCTGGCAGTTGGGAACGGCAGGAGACATCTGAAGACATCTGTGGGACTCGATTCCATAAAATTTTTCTTTATAACAGACACCTTTATCCACAATACTTTGACGGGTCCAGTGGCAGGTTTTAACGGCTGCATGACCGTGACTGCCTACAAATCTATATCCGCTTTTTTCTAATTTTTCTTGTTGGCTTTTAGTAAATGACATAAAATCATTTCTATTTTTAGTTTTGTTAGTATTAGTATTTTATGAACATAATGAATTTTTACAAACTCCAATCAATTTTGATTTTAAAGGGTTATTTTTCAATGATTCGTAAGTAAACTATATTAATGAAGATATATCTTATTATTTGTATGGAACTATGGAATAAAGAACAGGAAAAACAATTTTTTTATAATTCTAAAAATTTTGCATCAATTAATCAGCTGTTCAATGAAACCGAAGACGGCCGATATGTGGCATATTGGCCAAGAAATTACAAAGGTAAGAAAACAACTTTGCAGTCAAGAAACTCTTTAATTGGAAAATACTCTGAAAAATGGGTTTCGGATGTTTTAAATCATTTGATTAAAGATAAAAATCTTTTTGTAGTTCAGCAAGCACAGATTCCGGCTATTGGAATATCCCATAATTCTCCGGCAGATGTTGTGATTGCAAGTAAAAATGAAAAAGTATTAAGGCCTGAGGATGTAAAGATAATATTTGAGGTTAAGATGTCTATTGTATGGAATTGGGAGTATGATGTTTCTACCGATAGACTATTTGAGATAGGTGATTATCGCTCACATAGGGGAAAACCAAGTTTCACGCGTTCCGATTCAATTCTAAAAGCGATAGGTAAATGTGTGGATATTAGGGTGTCTAATGTGCTGGCATCCAAAATACCGTTAATTGTTTTGGGTAATGCTCCTCTTTCAAACGGATTTTGTAAGAAAGCGGATTATTTAAAAAATGCAGGAATTATACAGGGATTTTGGTCTTTAAATCCATTTCCTTTAAATCATGGAAATTCAAGAAAAATCACTCCTAAAAAAGGATTCATACGTTTTGATGATGTGGATGAACTGGACATGAATTTAAATGATCTTTTCAGTGAAAATCTTAATTTCTTTTCGGGTATGAAAAATCCTGCCCAATTGGGCAAAATAATTGAAATGGCAAATAATGAAAATAATTATCACAATAAAGGTTTAAAATTTCTTAAATTAATTAATGGGTCTTAATATGTATAAAAAAACTAAAACATCTTCTTTCGGTTCAATTGTGCGTGAAAGTCATGATTCCACTAAATTTTATTCATCAAAATTATTTGATGATTTTAAAGTTCCTGAAAAAGTTGATTATATTGAAAATAAAATTCCTAAAAAGGATTTGAATAAGTTATATGTAAAATCCAGTGAAAATATGGATGAAATTCCTGACAGTTCAATTCATCTGATGATTACATCTCCACCGTATAACGTTGGAAAGGATTATGACAATGATTTGACATTGGGGGAATATGAAGAATTGCTTAGGAATGTTTTCGGCGAAACATATAAAAAATTAGTGACCGGCGGAAGAGCATGCATCAACATAGCCAATATCGGGAGAAAACCATATTTGCCTATTCATATGATGGTGATTAATATAATGTTGGATTTGGGTTTTTTAATGCGTGGAGAGATAATTTGGGATAAATCTGCTAGTGCAGGAGGTTCTTGTGCTTGGGGCAGCTGGATGTCAGCTTCCAATCCTGTTTTAAGAGATTACCATGAATATATTCTGGTTTTTTCAAAAGATTCTTTTTCTAAAAATCAAAATCAGGAAAAAAGAGACACGATATCTAAACAAGATTTCATACAGTGGACTAAAAGTGTCTGGACTTTTCCTGCAGTCAATGCAAAAAGAATAGGTCATCCCGCTCCTTTTCCTGTTGAATTGCCTCACAGATTGATAAACCTATACAGTTATGAGGAAGATGTTGTTTTAGATCCTTTTTGCGGTAGCGGTACTACCTGTCTGGCAGCTAAGCAAAATAATAGGTATTACATAGGTTATGATATAAATAAAGATTATATTGGATTGTCTAAAAAAAGAATTTCCAATCATAAGTCTTTTTAATAATGTTATTCAAATATTATAATAATAAGTTAGTATATGGCGATAATATGAATACACCAATAGTGATATTAAATTATAAAACTTATTTGGAATCAAGTGGTATAAATGCTTTAAATCTTGCATATGATTTGGAGAGTGCGGCTGCCGAATCTGGAATTACAATGGTGGCAGCTCCTCAAGCAGCAGATATTTATAGAATTTATGACGAAACATCCCTGCCTATTTTTGCTCAACATATTGACCCAATAACTCCTGGAGGGCACACTGGCGGAAATTTAATTGAAACATTAGTTGATGCAGGAATTTCCGGTTCTTTAATTAATCATTCTGAAAAAAGAATGCAGCTTGCTGATATTGATGAGGTTATTCAGTTATGCAGACAACATGAAATTGAATCCTGCGTTTGTACAAATAATATTGCTACCAGTAAAGCTGTAGCTAGTTTAAATCCTGATGCTGTTGCTGTAGAGCCACCAGAGCTTATTGGTACTGGCATACCAGTATCACAGGCACAACCTGAAGTTGTGGAAGACAGTGTTAAAGGTGTTAAAGCGATTAATAAGGATGTAAAAGTTTTATGTGGTGCTGGAATCACTAATGGTGATGATATGAAAGCAGCTATGGATTTAGGTGCGGATGGTGTATTGCTTGCTTCCGGAATCATAAAAGCAGAAAGTCCAAAGGATGCTTTATTGGATCTTGTAAGTAAATTATAAATGAGTGGGAGTATGTCTGGAAATTTTAATACTATAGATGATTTTGATGTTGAAGATAAAACTGTACTTGTACGTATTGATGTTAACTCTCCAGTAGATCCAAGTTCTGGAATTATTCTGGATGATACACGATTAAGATTACATGCTGATACAATTAGGGAATTGGCTAAAAAAGGGGCTCGAGTGGTTATTCTTGCCCATCAAAGCCGTCCTGGTAAGAAGGATTTTACCACATTGTCTCAACATGCCGATGCTTTGTCAGACATTTTAAATTTAAGAGTCAAATATGTGGACTCTATTTTTTCAGCTTCAGCTAAACAAGCTATTAAGGATTTAAAAGCTCATGAGATTCTTTTGCTTGAAAACGTAAGATTTTTCTCAGAAGAATCCCTTTCAAGAAGTCCTGAAGAGCAATCCAAAACAATACTTGTGAGTGAATTATCTCCATTAATTGACTATTTTGTCAATGATGCATTTGCAGCGGCGCATCGTTCACAGGCATCATTGGTAGGTTTTACAGTCAATACTCCTTCTGCTGCCGGCCGTGTAATGGAAAAAGAATTAACGGTCATTCAGGATGCTTTGGATAATGTTCAACATCCATGCGTATTTTTGCTTGGCGGAATGAAACCTGACGATTCCATTGATGTTATGGAAAATGTTTTAAGCAACGGTACTGCCGATTCAATTTTAACTACAGGTATTGTAGCAAATATTGTATTATGGGCTGCCGGTGTAGATATTGGTCAGGTTAATCGTGATTTTATTGCAAGTCGTGGATATGAGGATATGGTAGATAAATCCAGAGATTTGATTGAAAGATTTGGAGATAAGGTCAAATATCCTATTGATATTGCTATTGATAGAAATGGTGAAAGAGTAGATATAGATAATGAAGAGATTCCAAATGAATCTATTTTCGATATTGGTGTTAAAACTATTGCTTATTATGCTAATGAAATAAGAAATGCTAAAACCATATTTGCTAATGGTCCTGCAGGTGTATTTGAAGATCCTAAATTTGCAATGGGTACTGAAGATTTAATTAATGCTATTGCTAATGCTGATGGCTTTTCATTAATTGGTGGAGGTCATATTGCGGCCGCTACTGCAGGTCTTGGCTGTGAAGACTTAATGAGCCATATAAGTAGTGGTGGTTGAGCTTGTATTAGCATGCTGGCAGGTAAAGATTTGGCTGCTGTAGAAGCTTTAAAAAAAAGTAAAGATTAGCTATTAAAAATATTTAATAGCTTTTTTGAAGCTTTTTTAGGGTCATCTGCACTCATGATTGCACTGACTACAGATAATCCTGCAATTCCGGTATCTTTTAATTCGCCCGCATTTTCTATTGTTATTCCTCCGATTGCAACGACAGGAATATTGATTGATTTAGCAATGTCTGATAAATCTTTTTTTGTTACGCTTTCGGCATCTTTTTTAGTTTTGGTTGGAAAAACCGCTCCAGTTCCAATGTAATCTGCACCATCATTTTCAGCTTTTTTAGCTTCTTCAATGGTTGCTGCAGATACTCCCAATATTTTATCTTCACCAATTAATCTGCGCGTAACATCACAGGGCATATCGCTTTGACCAACATGTACGCCGTCCGCATCAATGGCCAGTGCTACATCGACACGGTCATTAATTATTAAAGGAACATCATATTTTGTTGTTATTTCCTTAACTTTAACGGCCAAATTATAAAAGTCTAATGTTTCTGCAGTTTTTTCTCTGATTTGAACTACAGTAACTCCACCGAGAATTGCCTCTTCAATTGTTTTTAAGAATTTTTCTTCGTTTTCACTATTGTCTGTTACCAAATAAAGTGACAAATCTATATTTTTCATAATATCTCAATTTTTGATTCATTTACCAATTCTTCCGCATCTGTTTTATATAGTGCATCGATTAAGAATGTTCTAAATGATCCGGTTCCTAAATCATTTTCATCTACTTTGGCCCTTGCTTTTTCGCCTGCTTTATTCATTGCAAGTATTGCAAGTAAAGCTCCATCAAAAGGATTTGTAGCGCCTATGCAACTTCCAACAATTGATGATAGCATACATCCGCTGCCGGTTATTAATGGCATCATTTCATCTCCGCCATAAATTGCAACAGTTGTCTTGCCATCACTTAAAATGTCAATAGGTCCGCTTGCCAAAATTACAGTATCCAATTTTTCTGCTGTTTTTGCAATTATTTCTCCATTTGCTTTTAAGTTATCTTCTGTTATAATGTCATCATCACAAACATCTACTCCTTTAGCAGTATTTGTTTCATCCACGACATTGAATAATTTGGCTATTGTCTTTATTTCTGTAATGTTTCCTCGTATTGCAGCTATATTGTAATCTTTAATCAAGTCAATTGTTGCATTGTTTCTGAGTTCACTTACTCCGACTCCAACAGGATCTAAAGTTATTGGCGTGTTTGTTTTATTGGCTTGTGCTGAGCCAATTTTCATTGCTTCAACTTGTGTAGGGGTTAATGTACCGATATTTATCACTAATGCACTTGAAATATTTACAACTTCTTCAACTTCATCTATGGCCTCTGCCATTATGGGGGACGCTCCAATTGCAAGAACTGCATTGGCACAGTCAGTTACAGTAACAAAGTTAGTTATGCATTGTGTTAACGGACATTTTTCTTTAACATTTCTCATTGAATCAGGTATTTTTTCAAGAATTATTTTTTCTTTATTTATCATGATTATTAATTATAAATTTTATTTTATTTAAAAATAATGTTTTTTCTTATTATTTACGAAAACTATTTAAATAACAATTAATAAATAATATAATGTTACATTCATAATTTTTTAATTGCCTCGGTGGCTCAGCCTGGTAGAGCGCCAGACTTGTAATCTGGTGGTCGCGGGTTCAATTCCCGCCCGGGGCTTAAATTTCCGATTTAAAGTGCTTATTTAGTTAACTTTATATATAAGGAAATTCAAATTATAATATGTTGTATGTTGTTGGGACCGTAGGGTAGCTTGGTCGATCCTTTGGGCTTTGGGAGCCTGAGACTCCGGTTCAAATCCGGGCGGTCCCATTCAAGTCCCGCCTTAGCTCAATTTGGCAGAGCGTTGGACTGTAGATCCAAATGTTGCTGGTTCAAGTCCGGCAGGCGGGATTTCAATTATTTTATTATGAAGTTAAATAATTTTTTTAAAAATATCACATTTTTTCAAAACATTTATATATAATGACTTTCATATTAAATTAATAGTGTATTGTTAAGTACATTTGGTTTAAGTGTTTTGCCCTGGTGGTGTAGGGGCTATCATGCGGGCCTGTCGAGCCCGCGACTCGGGTTCAAATCCCGGCCAGGGCGCTTAAATTAATGTCTTTTGTAGGGCCCGTAGCTCAGTCTGGCAGAGCGCTTGGCTTTTAACCAAGCGGCCGCGGGTTCAATTCCCGTCGGGCCCGTTCTAATTTTATATTTAACTTTTCTAGCTGGAGGAAAAAATTTGAAAATAGATATTCAACAACATGATTTAGTACCAAAGCATGAAGTTATTTCAGAATCTGAAAAAGAATTATTACAACAGAATTCTGATTTTGATATTAATAACCTTCCAAAGATTAAAATTAATGATCCTGTAGTCAAAGAGCTCGCTAAGAGTAATACTGTTTCTGCAGGGGATGTTTTAAGAATTACACGTAATAGTAAAACTGCCGGTGAATTTATTTCATATAGGATAGTTATTGAAGGTTAGATATTTAATATAATATTAGAGTAAGTTTATATTGTTTAATTTCTGTATTTTTTGTTTTTTTAGAAATTCATTATAAATTAGTTTGAGATGAATTATCTTATAAATAGATAGTTGGGAGTAAATTAAGAATAATGATTAAAAAATAATAGATAAGTTAACGTTACATTTTATTTTATTTTATATTGTTTAATTTATTTTATTATGTTTACATAATGCTGGAGGAAGTCAATGACAGATAATAACTGGAAGTTAGTTGATTCATTTTTTGACAAATATGATTTGGTTGATCACCATATTAAATCATATAATGATTTTGTGAATAATAGAATTCAGAAAATTATTGACATTAGCGAACCTATCGTTATAGAAAACGATGAAACTGATGAGGAAACTGGTGAAATCAAAAAGGTTAAATACACTGTAAAAACTGGCCAAGTTAAAATTAGAAAACCATTTACTCGTGAAGCAGATGGTTCTAATAGTGATATTTATCCTACTGATGCACGACTTAGAAATCTAAACTATTCTGCACATATGTATCTTGATATGGCATTAAATAAGGATGATGAAGAAAATCCTTTAGAAGAGGTTTACATTGGAGAATTGCCTGTAATGTTAAAATCCGATTACTGCTATCTCAATGGTCTTTCTGCTGAAGAGTTATTAGAACATAATGAAGACCCTCAAGATTTAGGGGGCTATTTTATAGTTAACGGTTCTGAAAGGGCTGTTGTAACTATGGAAGAAATTGCACCTAATAAGGTTATTCTTGAACGTGTTAAGGAAATTGAAGACAGGCATGCTAAAGCTGTTGTAACTTCAATCAGAAGTGGTTTCAGAGCAAGAATTACTTTGGAATATAAAAAGCCACGTAAGAATAAAGCATTTTTAAGAGTATCTTTCCCTTATGTTCCTGGTGAAATACCATTAGTTATCTTGTTAAGAGCTTTAGGTTTATCTACTGATGAACAGATAATTACTAAAATTTCTGAATCAAATAATAATTTCCAAATGATTATTGCAGATGATATTAAAGTGTCTGAAGAAGCTCTCAAGTTAGATCCTGCCGAAATGCAAGATTTATCAATTGAAGAGAGAAATGAATATTTAACTACTGCTGCAATTAAATATATTGGAAATCGTGTTGCTTTTAAAATGTCTGAAGATTATCGTATACAACGTGCTGAAGAAGTAATTGACCGTTACTTATTGCCTCATTTGGGCGATAGTGAAGAAAGACGTGCTGATAAAGCTACTTATTTGGCCGAAATGACTGAAATGTTACTTGAAGTTATTCATGACCAAAGAGAACCTCACGATAAGGACCATTACACTAATAAAAGACTCAGAGTTTCTGGAGATTTAATGGAAGATTTATTCAGAGTTGCTTTCACTAATTTAACTAGGGACATGAGTTATCAACTTGAAAGAAGTATTTCCAGAGGAAAAGAACTTTCCATCAAACAGGCAGTCCGTAGTGATGTCTTAACTGAAAACATTAAGCACGCAATTGCTACTGGTAATTGGGTTGGTGGAAGAGCTGGTGTAAGTCAGCTTTTAGATAGAACCAGTTACATGGGTACCCTTTCTCATTTAAGACGTGTTGTATCTCCATTAACAAGAAGTCAGCCTCACTTTGAAGCAAGAGATTTGCACCCAACTCAGTTTGGTAAGATTTGTCCTAATGAAACTCCGGAAGGACCGAATTGTGGTTTGGTAAAGAATTTGGCTTTAATGTGTAACATTTCTGAAGGTTCTGATGAACAGGAAATTAAAGATATAATTGAAACTATGGATGTTGAATTGATTTAGGGAGGTGAAATGTTGTCTAAATATACTGATAATGATATAATTAATGCTTATAAGTTTTTTGGATTTGATAAGGTTGTTACCCGTAAAAAAGTTAGAGATGCTTTTGAAAAATTAGCTGAAGCTCATCATCCGGATAATGGTGGCGATGAAGAAAAAATGGCTGAAATTAATTACCATAAAGAAGCTATTGAAAGTTTTTTCAAATCTCACAAGAAGTTAGGTAAGAATACCAGACTCAGCAAAAAATTCGAAGAAATTTTTGAAAATATTGAAAATACAATGTCTGCTGAGGAAGATAGTGAAGATATTGCTCTAAATGAAGATGCAGAATCCGATGCTATGGCTTTAAGTGAACAAGTGCCTGAAGAAGATTTTGAAGAAGAAGTAATAGAAACTCCAGTAACTACACAGAATCTTAAAACAAAAATCTATATAAATGGTGAGCTTTTCGGAACTTGTGACAATCCTGTTGAATTCACTCAAGAAATGAGAGAAAAAAGAAGAAAAGGTCAGGTTTCTCATGAAATGAACATTACTTATTATGAGGATAATAATGAGATTTACATTTTCAATGACCCTGGTAGGGCTAGAAGACCTTTAATCATTGTTAAAGATGGCCAACCTCTCCTCACTGAAGATCATCTCAATAAAGTTGCAAACGGCAAATTGAAATGGGATGACTTAATTGAAAAGGGTATTATCGAGTATTTGGATGCAGAGGAAGAGGAAAACTCATACATTGCCATGAGATTAAATGAGTTAAATATTGATCATACTCATTTGGAAATCGACCCTGCTACAATGTTAGGTATTTGTGCAGGTATTATTCCATTTTCAGACCATAATTCCTCACCAAGGAATACAATGGAAGCAGGTATGACAAAACAGGCTTTGGGATTATATGTATCTAATTATTCATTCCGTACAGATACAAGAGCTCATTTATTACATCATCCTCAAACTCCAATAGTTAAAACACGTATCATTGACTCAACCAATTATGATTTAAGACCTTCCGGTCAAAACTTTGTCGTTGCATTAATGAGTTATGAAGGATATAACATGGAAGATGCAATGGTTATTAACAAAGGTTCTCTTGAAAGGGGATTGGGCAGATCCTCATTTTTCAGATCTTATGACACTTCTGAAAAAAGATATCCTGGTGGTCAGGAAGATAACTTTGAAGTGCCTGATAAAAACATTAAAGGGTATCGTTCTGAAGAAGCTTACAGACACTTGGATGAATATGGTGTCGTCAATCCCGAATCTTATGTTGAATCCGGTGATGTATTGATTGGTAAAACTTCACCTCCAAGATTTTTAGGTGAATTTGATGAATTGGCCAGTGCTGCAGAGAAAAGAAGAGAAACTTCTGTAACTGTACGTCATGGTGAAAAAGGTATCGTTGATGCTGTTTTATTAACTGAAACTATTGAAGGTTCCAGACTTGCTAAAATTAGAGTTAGAGATACCAGACAACCTGAATTTGGTGATAAATTCGCATCAAGACACGGTCAGAAAGGGGTTATTGGTTTAATCTTATCTCCTGAAGATGTTCCTTTCACAGAATTTGGTGTTGTACCTGATTTAATAGTTAATCCTCACGCTATTCCTTCAAGGATGTCTGTTGGTCAGGTGCTTGAGATGGTTGCCGGTAAAGCTGGTTGTCTTGAAGGAGAACGTATTGACGGAACTCCGTTCAATAAGGAACTTGAAAAGACAATTAAGCAATATCTTTTAAATCATGGATTTGAATCTGCAGGATGCGAATCATTATACAGCGGTGTAACTGGTGAAAGAATCGAAGCTGAAATCTTCGTTGGAGTAGCATATTATCAAAAATTACACCACATGACTACTGATAAAGTTTATGCTCGTTCTAGAGGTCCTGTACAAGTGCTTACACGTCAACCTACTGAAGGTAGGGCTCGTGAAGGTGGTTTAAGGTTTGGAGAAATGGAAAGAGATTGTCTCATTGCACATGGTGCTGCTTTAACCTTAAAAGAAAGGCTTTTAGACGAATCAGATAAGTATGAAGCAATTGTCTGTGAACATTGTGGAATGTTGGCTGTTGAAGATAAAAATAGGAATAAGAAATATTGTCCAATTTGTGGAGATGTAGAAACTTATCCGGTTGAAATATCTTATGCATTTAAATTGTTATTAGATGAACTTAAAAGTTTATGTATCTTCCCTAAATTAGTTTTAGGAGACAAAGCATAATTTGAAGGAGCTGGTACATTGAAAGAATTTATCAAAAAAATTGAAAGAATTAACTTTGGATTAATGTCTCCAGAAGATATTCGTAAGATGTCTGTTGTCCGTGTTGAAACTCCGGATACTTATGATTCTGATGGTTATCCAATTGAAAACGGTTTGATGGATCCTCGTTTAGGTGTTTTAGACCCTTCACTCAGATGCCACACCTGTGGTGTTAGAGGTGGGGACTGTCAAGGACACTTCGGTAGTATTGAACTTGCAAGACCAGTTCTTCATGTTGGTTTTGGAGATATTATTCATAAAATATTGCGTTCAACCTGTAATGAATGTGGCCGTGTTCTCTTACCAGAAGATGTTTTGGAAGATTACAGAGAAAAAATAGCTGACGCCATGAATCATAAGGATAATTTAGAAGATATCTTGAAAAAGATTCAAAATGAAGCTAAAAAAGTTGAAATGAATGAAGCAAAACAAAATGATATTGTTGACAAGGTCATGGGTGAGATTTATCCTGAAAAAGACGACGAATATGATGATATTGACCGTGAAGACATTTTGTTAAAACTTCTAAACCAACTTTATGCCGAAGCATACATGAGAAGGGACGACACTGAAGAAAAACCTTCATTCAAATTCCTTGATCCAAAACAGCTCTGTCCTCACTGTAGGAAAAATCAAAGCTTGGCAGATATCGAAGCAAGCTATGATGTATTGGAAGCCAAACATGCTGACGATATTAAAAATATAAAAGAGAATATCCGTTCCAACATTGAAAAAGATTATGCTAAAAAAATTGAAAAAATCGATAGTAAAATCGAAGAGTATAATCAAAATGGTGATAATGATGCTATTGCTGAGTTGGAGGATGAAAGAGCTAAATTAGTTGAAGAACAAGAGTTAAAATCTGAAAGAAAATTCAGCAGTGAATTTAAAAGACGCATTAGGGATTATGTTGCTGAATATGTTAGAAACCTTGTTCAGGAACCAATTATTTTGGATAAGCCTACAACTATCAGTCAGGGAGATTACAAGTTAACTGCTTCTGAAATCAGGGAAAGATTGGAAAGAATTACTGATGAGGATATCTTTGTTTTAGGTATTAATCCTGATGTGGCCAGACCTGAATGGTTAGTTTTAACTGTACTGCCTGTTCCTCCAGTAACTGTAAGACCTTCCATTACTTTGGATACTGGTGAACGTTCAGAAGATGATTTAACCCATAAGTTAGTTGATATTTTACGTATCAATCAGAGATTGGTTGAAAATATGGAAGCTGGTGCTCCTCAATTGATTGTTGAAGATTTATGGGATTTATTACAATATCACGTTACTACTTACTTTGATAATGAAGCTAGTGGTGTTCCGCCATCCAAACACAGATCAGGAAGACCTTTAAAAACCTTAACTCAAAGGTTAAAAGGAAAAGAAGGAAGATTCAGATCCAACCTTTCAGGTAAACGTGTAAATTTCTCTGCACGTACCGTAATTTCTCCGGATCCTAACATCAGTATTAACGAAGTTGGTGTTCCTGAAATGATTGCAAAAGAGGTAACCGTACCTGCTTACGTTAACGACTGGAACATTGATGAAATCAGAACTTATGTTGAAAACGGTCCTGATGTACACCCTGGTGCAAACTACATGATTACTGAATCTGGAAGCAGAAGAAAAATCAATGATGAAACAAAAGAGTTCATCTTGGAGAATTTAAAACCAGGTGATGTTGTAGAAAGACATTTGAAAGATGGAGATATGGTTTTATTCAATCGTCAGCCTTCACTTCACAGAATGAGTATGATGGCACACGAAGTAAGGGTATTGCCTTACAAAACTTTCAGATTAAACTTATGTGTATGTCCTCCATACAATGCAGATTTCGATGGGGACGAAATGAACATGCACGTTTTCCAAACTGATGAATCCCGTGCAGAAGCAAAATCATTAATGCGTGTACAGGAACACATTTTATCTCCAAGGTTCGGTGGACCAATTATCGGTGCAATTCACGACCACATTTCCGGAGCATACCTGTTAACAAGAAAATCAATGAAATTCACAGAAGAACAGGCACTTCAAATTGTTCGCAAATCCCATTTGCCAATCCCTGAAAATGATGGTGAAAAATGGTTATTGAAAGCTGAATCTCAAGAAAGTCCGGAAATTGAAAGAGAAATTGCTAAAAAGACCAAAAATGTCCGTGGAACTAAGGCAGATAAAGAAGCTTATCTCAATACTTTAGATTTAACTGAAGATGAAATAGCCAAACGTCTTAAAGCAAACAAATGGAATGATGAAGAAAAAGAAATCATTAAATCCATTGCACACAAACGTATTGCTGATGAGATTACTGCTAAGTATGCATCTGATAATCAAGATGCTTCTGATTCAATAATTGAAAAATTGAATGGTGAAGAATGGACAGGTAAAGAGTTATTTTCATTACTTTTACCAAATAACTTAAATTTAACCTATAAAGCTGAAATCTGTACCAAATGTGGTCAATGTGACAGAATATTGCGTGAAGCTCCTGATTTGGATGTCGTAGATTATGACAAATTATGTCCTATCGATGCATACGTCATGATTGAAAACGGTATCCTAAAACATGGTGTTGTTGACGAAAAAGCATACGGATCCATGTCCGGTCAAATTTTAGATAAAATTGTTAAGGAATATGGTCCTGGAAGAGCTAAAGAATTCTTAGACAGATCCACTGACTTGGCTATCTGTGGAATCATGGTAACCGGTATTACAACAAGTTTAAATGACGAAGAAATTCCGGAAGAAGCTCAAGACAGGATTAATGAGCACTTACAAAAATCCGAAGAAAAAGTAGATAGGTTAATTGACGCTTATAACGAAGGTTTCCTTGATGCTTTGCCTGGTAGAAGTTTAGAAGAAACTTTGGAAATGAGAATCATGCAGGTTCTCGGGGAAGCCAGGGATAAATCCGGTGAAATTGCAGAAGATTACTTGACTATGGAACACAACCACTCTGTTGTAATGGCACGTACCGGTGCTAGGGCATCCATGTTGAACTTGACACAGATTACTTCCTGTGTAGGTCAGCAGGCAGTTAGGGGTGGACGTATCCACAGGGGTTACATTGAAAGAACCTTGCCTCACTTCAAAAGAAACGAATTGGGGGCAAAGGCAAAAGGATTTGTACATTCAAGTTATAAATCAGGTCTTGACCCAATTGAGTTCTTCTTCCACGCTATGGGAGGAAGGGAAGGTCTTGTAGATACTGCGATTCGTACAGCACAATCCGGTTATATGCAAAGAAGACTTGTAAACGCACTTCAAGATTTACAGGTAAAACCATCAGGACTTGTAACTGATAATCAAAGTAATGTTGTCCAGAGAATCTTTGGTGATGACGGTGTAGATCCGGCCAAAAGTGACTTTGGTATAGCAGCAAACTTAGATAAACTTATAGAAGAGATTAAATTAGAAGAAAAATCTAGTGAAGTATCTCAGGAAGGTAAATAAGGGGTGTAAATATGGATGAATTAATTGAAAAAGTGCAAAATACTTTGGAAGAGCGTAATATTTGCATTCCAGACGGTTATGATATTAAAAATATTTTAGTGGATTATGATTCAATTGATATTACTGATGAAATCTTTGAAGAAATAATTGCTAAGTTTAAAAATATTAATTTAGTTTGTGAATTATTAAATCAATTTAATATGGATTTTGTTGAATTTTCAGGAGTTCTAGAGGAAAACGATATTGAAATGTTGGATTATTATTATATCAAAAACATTTTTGAAAAATTAAATAGTAATCAGGTTTCAGATGAGGACTTTGAAAACATTATCAATGATATTAGCATCATCGACAAGGTTTTAAAAGTTTTATCTGATAAAGGTATTGAATTCCCTAAAGGTTATGTTGAAGATTTGGCAAATGCTTATATTCGTCGTGATTTAACTGATGATGAGTTAGACAAACTTGCAGACAAATTAAAAACTGCCTATGACCGAGCTCATGTTGAAGCTGGAGAGGCTGTTGGAACAGTAGCTGCACAATCTGTTGGTGAACCAGGTACTCAGATGACTATGCGTACTTTTCACTATGCAGGGGTTACTGAATTAAACGTAACATTAGGTCTTCCAAGACTTATTGAAATTGTTGATGCAAGAAAAGATATTGCAACTCCTACAATGGATATTTATTTCGAAGAGGACAAACGTTATGATGAAGAATTTGTTAAGACTTTAGCTAATAAAATTGGTAAAAGTACTATTAACGATATTCTTGATGACTTTAATTTGAATTATGCTGAAATGCAGGTTGAAGCTACATTATCAGATAAAAAAATTGAAGAAAGAAGACTTGTTAAAGAGGATATTATTCAAAAAATAGAATCTGACTTCAAGAAAGATAAGCCTGAAATTAATGGAAATCTTATAATAATCAAGCCTAAACAGGATGGAGAGGAAAGACACAGAATCCGTAATCTCCGTTTATTAGCTGATAAAGTTCGTGATTTACAAATCAGTGGTGTTAAAAAAATCGGTAAGGTTATTATTCGTAAAGATGAAGAATGGGTTATTCACACAGAAGGATCCAATCTTAAGGAAATTTTATCTTTTGAAGGAATTGATGCTAGAAGGACTACTACCAATAGTATTCGTGAGATTGAGGATGTTTTAGGTATTGAAGCAGCTCGTCAATCAATTATTAATGAAGCGAATAATACTCTCTCAGAACAAGGGCTTACTGTTGATGTAAGACATATTATGTTAGTTGCAGATATCATGACTTCAGAAGGAGAAGTTAAATCCATTGGAAGACATGGTATTAGTGGTGAAAAATCAAGTGTTTTAGCACGTGCGGCTTTTGAAGAAACCGGTAAACATTTGCTTAACGCAAGTATTCGTGGTGAAGTGGATGATTTAACTGGTATCATCGAAAATATTATTATTGGACAACCAATACCTCTTGGTACCGGATCAATCGGTGTCAAAATGGCAAAAAATGAATAGGAGGCTAGATGATGGACGTAGATAGAGGAATCAGAGTTGCTGTCGATACAGGTGATGTGACTTTAGGCTCTGAAAAATCAATTCAATCTTTAAAATTAGGAAAAGGCCAACTTGTTGTTGTTGCTCAAAATGCTCCTAAAGATATTCTTGAAGATGTTGAATATTATGCAAAACTCTCAGAAATTCCTTGTCACATTTATGATGGAACAAGTGTTGACTTAGGTTCTGTTTGTGGTAAACCTTTTACCGTTGCTACATTAATCGTTAACGATCCAGGAGATTCTACTATATTAGACGATTTGAGGTAGATTTACGTGTCTATTAAATTTGGTGCAAATGAAATAAGATTCATAGCTCTATTTGAAAACATGACTGGAGCAATGGTTAAGGATTGCATTATCGATGATGATAACAATAAAGTTACTTTTGTTGTTAAACAAGGAGATATGGGATTAGCTATAGGCAAACGTGGAAGTACCGTATCTAAAGTTCAAAGAGCAGTAGATAGGGGAGTTGAAGTCATAGAATTAAATGAAGATCCAGCTCAATTTATTAGGAATGTTTTATCTCCGGCAGAGTTGCAGAATGTAAAAATTTCAACCAGAAAATCCGGAGAAAAAATTGCTACTGTCACAACAGATAATACCAATAAGCGTATTGCTATTGGTAAAAATGGTATCAACATTGAAAGAGCTAAATTATTAGCTAATAGATTACATAATATTGACAATATTATTTTAAAATAGCTTTTTTAAGCTATTTTATATATTTTATTTCATTTTTTGAAATTTTATTTTTTTTATTTTTAATGTATTATTGAATACTTTAATTATTTTTTTAATATTTGGTGTTTCGCTAAATTCAGTTTTTGATGTATTCTTGATTTATTTGCTGAAAATTGTTTCCACCCAATATTTAATGCAGATAATTAATTTTATATATTTTATTTTACAAACTTTACATAATATATAACATGGGCGATAAAATGAAGCATCCAACAGGTTTATTTGTATTATCTTCAACAGAGATGTGTGAAAGATTTAGTTATTTTATTATTCTCTCAATGTTGGTATTATATATGATGGACGTCCTACATTTTTCAGCCGCATTTAGCAGTTTGCTGTCAGGTATTGTTACTGGATTAATATATATTGCTCAACTATTTGGCGGTTATCTGTCTGATAGATTTTTAGGCAATAGAAAAGCTATTATTCTGGGTGGAACTTTGATGGCTATAGGCCAGTTTGTTTTTGCTTATAGCGGAAGTTTGTACTATACAACAACAAATATGGCTGAACATTCAACGTTCATATTCACATTTCCAGAATGTATTTTTATAGTGGCCATAATTATAATTGCAATAGGTTCCGGTCTTTTTAAAGTTAATATATCTTCTATGGTTTCTTCATTGTATGACCCTGAGGATAAACTTTTGGATTCAGCATTTACTATTTATTATATGGCAATCAGTGTTGGGGGATTTTTAGCTCCATTAATTGTAAATTTTGTTGTCGGCAGCGGTAATCCTAGTTTATATCAGTATGGTTTTCTAATTGCAGGAATTTATATATTGTGTGGTGTTGTAGGTTTTACGCTTCTTAAGGATAAATATTTATATTCTTATGATGGAAAGAAAATTGGTGTCATGCCAGTTTCCAAACAAGAAAATATAAATGCAGATGGCCAGGCAGATAAATCCAAATTAACTAAAAATGAATTTAATCATATTTTGGTCATAATCATAATGTGCATATTTTCGATTATATTTTTTGCATGCAATTCACAGATTACAACATCAATCCTTCTGTTTTCAAAAACTTATGTAAATCCCACTATTCCATTTACAAATTTCACGGTTTCACCTGAATTTTATCTGGCATTGAATCCGTTATTCTTTATTATTTTAGCACCATTGGTTGTGAGATTTATGGATTGGCTTGAAATTAAAAATAAAGCACCATCTTCAATTACAAAAATCGGAATTGGATTTTTTTTAATGGCTGTTGCATTTTCAATTCTTTTAATTTCATTAAATACCTTCGATGCCAATTTAAAAGTAAATATGGGTTGGGCTATTCTATTTAATCTAATTTTGGTTCTTGCAGAGATATTGATGACACCTATCCTTTTAAGCTTAGTTTCCCAATTGGCTCCTGAAAGATATATTTCATTCCTGATGGGGGTATGGTTCTTCACGTTAGCCATTGCCCAGATATTGGGTGGTGTTTTTGCAGGAGGATATCCGAGTGCAGCCGGAAGCGTACCTAAATTTTTAGGTTTAATACCTGTTCATAATTTAGCTTCTTTTATGTCCATATATGTCATTTTGTCATTTGTCTGTGGTGTTATCTGGTTATTATTTAGAAAAAAATTAATGGAATTGGCAGAAGATGTACTTGAATGCTAATTATCATATTTTGAAAATTCTTCGATAAATCCCAAACTATATATGATAATACTAAATTTTTGTATAGGATTAATGAATGATTTCAAAAATTAATTATATTGGTATGTTTAAAAATATAATTATGGAGGAATAAATTCATGTTTGATAATAAATTTGTTATAATTTTATTTTTCTTGGTTTTAATAATTTCTGTAGGCAGTGTCAATGCTGCCGAGGATATTAGTATAGAAAACAATGGAGAAATTTTAACTGTTGATGCAAATATGAATGGTGAAGTTATCAATGGATTGGATGATTCTTCATCAGGCAGTATTGGTGTTGATGGTAATGAGAAGGGGGATTTTCAATCATTGGAAAAGTTAATTGAAAATGCCAGTGAAAACAGTGAAATTAATTTAACACAGGATTATACTTTTACATTTGGTTCGGACGATAATATTACTCATGGTATAATCTTAGACAAATCTAACATAACCATTAACGGTAATGGTTATTCAATCAATGCGCTTGGCCAAACCAGGATGTTTCAGATATATGGGGATAATGTATTATTAAAAAATCTCAATTTCATTGGGGGAAGCACAACCAATATGTCTGAAGACATAAATGATTCTGCAGGCGGTGCGCTTATCTGGTTTGGTGCTAACGGTATTATTTCAGGATGTACTTTCACAAACAACACTGCTTTACAGGGGGGTGCTGTATATGTGGATAATGATCTTACTGTAGAAAATTCTGTATTTTTGGATAACAAAGCTAAAATGAATCCTATATCTGTAAATGATGAGGAAAATCAATTGAGGATTATATTTTCAGGGGAAGAGAACTATTTCAATGCAGTTTATTCAAGTTCAGATTATTTAATTAATTATGCTAATGTAACTTACTGGAGAGCTGGAATTGTAAACAGTGATGATGAATACCCTACAAAATATGATGGTCTAGTAGATATTCCCTTTGTAATGGAAATATATGATGAATCCGGCATCCTTATAGATAATGTCAGTGGTATAACCGAATATATAGGTTATTTTAAATATGATTATGATACCTTCGATACTGGTAATTATAGCTATAATATTTATCATATTGAAGATAATTATTATACTGCTGTCGATGAAAAAGGTAATTTCACTATTGTACAACCGTCATCATTACAATCATTAAAAGAATTAATTGATAATGCGAGTGAAAATAGTGTAATTAACTTAACACAGAATTATAAGTTTATATATGGTTTGGATGATAATATTACGAGAGGTATTGTTATAAATAAATCTAACATAACTATCAACGGTAATGGACATTCAATCGATGCTTTTCATCAGACTAGAATGTTTCTGGTCTATGGAGATAATATAAAAATATATAATCTCACTTTCATACAGGGAAGTACACCAAATGATGGCAATATCTCAGAAGGTGACACATATTGGTTTGGAGGTTCAATCATTTGGTATGGTGCAGACGGTTGTATTGAAAACTGTCTATTTACAGACTGCAAATCAAATGCAGATGGTGGTGCAGTTCATTGGGACGGAGACAATGGAAAAGTTGTAAACTCCACATTTGAATTGAACTTTGCAAGAAGTGAAGGTGGAGGAATTTACTGGGATGGTGTAAATGGGTCTCTTTTAAATTCCACTTTCAGATACAATTCTTTAGAGATGAACAATGGTGCGGGAGTATTCTGGTCTGCAACCGGAATTAATTGTTATGTCGCCAATTGTAACTTTGAATATAATACTGCTTTTACAGGGCATGGCGCACTTTATTGTTTTAGCCACAATGGTGTCATATTCAATTCCACTTTCATCGGAAATTTTGCAGGTTTCAGCGGTGGCGGAATCCTATCATATGCAAATAATGCCACTATAGATCACTGCACATTTATTGAAAACACTGCGAAAGAACTTCCTGGCGGTGGTGTAAACTGGGCAGGACAGGGAGGTAAAATTATTAATTCAGTATTTATCGGAAATCACGCTCTAACAAAAGGGGGCGGGGTAAATGTAGGTAACGATGACAAAATAGATGTAGGCAACTGTATGATAGCCAATTGTACCTTTACTAGCAATATTGCAGAAACTTATGGTGGTGGATTACATTGGCAAAATGATAATGGAACCCTTATAAACTGTACATTCATAGACAATACAGCTAATGACGGAGCTGCATTAGATTGGTGGGGAACTAATGGTACTGTTTGTGATATCCTTGTAATTAACAACACTGCTAAACACGATGCCGGTGCAATTCTATGGGTTGGAAACAATGCTGTTGTTAAAGATGCAACTATTAAAAATAATTACGCTCACAATGATGCTGGTGCAATCCAGTGGATTGGAGTAAACGGTACACTTATGGATGCTGTTATTGAAAACAACACTGCTTATATGAATGGAGGAGCAATATATTGGGTTGGCGATAATGATTATATTGCTGATTTGAATATCAAATCCAGATTTGAAGAATTCCCAATGGGATTCAATGGTATGGTTATAAATTCATCAATTTCAAATAACACTGCAGTAAATGATGGTGGTGCGATTTATTGGAATGGAGACAATGGAATCATTTCAATGTCTACATTGGAAGATAATGTTGCAGGCTGTTCCGGCAGTGCAATATTCGTGAATAATGGCATGACATTAGAAAATTCCGTTATTATAAATAATAAATGTAAAAGCATAATATTGGGTGTTTATGATGATTCTCCAGAACTATTTATTTTAGTTGGAAATGATAATTATATCAATGGAATCTATGCGAATTCTGATATTAATTTCAGCAACATTTCCTATTGGAATGGAGAAGATGTAAACAGTGACAGTGTCACTCCTATAAAAACACAAAAAGAATCAGGAATTAACATTACTTTAGAAATCTATGACGAAAATGGAACTCTTGTTGACAATGTTACTGATTTGACTTATAATGGTCTGTTCGCATATGATGATTCCCTGTTGGGTGGAGGAAATTACACATTCAAAGTATATCATGCTGAAGACAGTTACTATGCAAGCACTGAAACCGAAGGTAAATTCACAGTGGAAGATAAAATGGAAGTCATTGCTCCAGATGTTACCAAGTATTTTGGCGGATCTGAAAGATTTGTGGTGGAAGTGCTTAAAAATGGTGAAGCTATGGCCAACAAATCCGTAAACATTACTATTAATGGAGTTACCTACACCAGAACTACTGATGAAAATGGTACTGCATCCATGGGATTAAACTTAAACAGCGGAAATTACTCAGTCAATGTTAAAGTTGACAATGTTAGTGTTAATTCAACTGTATCTATTAAAGCAACAGCATATGCGGATGATTTGGTTAAAGTCTTTAAAAATGATACGCAATACTATGCATTATTCCTTGATGGTGAAGGCAATCCGTTGGCAAACACTAATGTTACTTTCAACATTAATGGTGTGTTCTACACAAGAACAACTAATGCTACTGGTTGGGCTAAATTAAATATCAATCTTCCTGAGGGCACTTACATTATCACTGCCATCAATCCGGCTACTGGTGAGAGGAAAAGCAATAATATTACTGTGCTCAGTAACTTGGAGACTTCTGATTTGGTCAAAACTTATCAAAACGCATCCCAGTTTGTTGTTCGTGTAATTGCGGATGACGGCAGTTATGCCGGTGTGGATGAAAAAGTAACATTCAACATTAATGGAGTTATTTATAATAAGTATACTGATAGTATGGGCTATGCTACGTTAAACATTAACTTGCCTCCTGGTGAATATATTATAACTACATATTATAAAAATTGCGCCAGGTCCAATATGATAACAGTTCTTGATTCGGTGAATAATACTTTGATGGCTGACGATAAAAGTGTTTGAGTTTTTATAGCTATAAAAATATAAATATAGTTGATGTGTGTTGATTTAAAATAATACTTTTAAATCAACCATCATTACTCCTAAATATATGTGTTATTTGCTCAATAGGGTAAATGAACTTTAATATAATGTTATTGCATAAACATATGTTAAAAAGGTAAAAAAATAATTTCTTAAATTATTAACTGATAAAAATTTTTTTTACCATTTATTTATTTTTTTGATATTTAAAAACCATACCTTTATAAAGGTTAAAAAAGATATTTAATTGTAAGATATCTATACTTATTCAAACATGACTATGTGTGCTTTTTGTCATTGTTTTTAATTTACTTTCAGATATCTTCATTTTAGATAAAACTTGTTATTTATCTAATTAATTATTATTTACTAATTTATATCTTAAGAATTTAGATTGTACTGTTAGTGAGCAGTATAAATCGCAGCGGTGGATTCTTAGATATGTTTTTTGACAAAAATGTTTAGAGGAAAAAATTATGCCAGGACTTTTTGCTGCAAAAAAACTTAAAAGGAACAGACAAAATTTTAAGTGGAAAGATGTAGATTACAAAAGGAAAGCTTTAAGATTAGACGTTAAAGCAGACCCTCTCGAAGGGGCTCCTCAAGCTAGAGGTATTGTAATCGAAAAAGTAGGGATAGAAGCAAAACAACCTAACTCTGCTATTCGTAAATGTGTACGTGTTCAATTAATTAAAAACGGTAAACAATTAACTGCTTTCGCACCAGGTGACGGAGCTATCGGTTTTATCGATGAACACGATGAAGTTATGATTGAAGGAATTGGAGGACCATCCGGAAGATCCATGGGAGATATCCCTGGAGTTCGTTGGAAAGTGTCCAAAGTTAACAATGTAGCTTTATCTGAAATGGTAAGTGGAAAAATAGAAAAACCTGTAAGATAAGGAAGGTAATTTTTATGAGTAAATTATTTGATAAATGGGATCTCGATGAAGTAAAAGTTGAGGACTTAGGTTTAATAAAATACATCTGTTTGGATGAAACTCTTGTACCTCACACTTCAGGTAGACACGTAAAAAGACAATTTGCAAAATCAAAAGTATCCATTGTTGAAAGGTTAATGAACAAAATCATGAGAACCCACCTCAACTCCGGTAAGAAAAATAAAGCTTACAACATTGTGAAAGAAGCATTGGAAATTATCAACAGAAGAACTAAAAAGAACCCTGTTCAAGTTTTAGTTACTGCAGTCGAAAACACTGCACCTCGTGAAGAAACTACCCGTATCAAATACGGTGGTATTGGATACCAAGTAGCAGTTGATATTTCTCCACAAAGAAGAGTTGATTTATCTCTCGGATTCTTAACCAGAGGTACTTTACAATCATCATTCAAAAACAAAAGATCTGTTGCTGAATGTTTAGCTGATGAATTAATACTTGCTTCTGAAGAAGATTCAAGAAGCTTTGCTTTACAAAAAGCTGAAGAGAAAGAAAGAGTTGCTAAAGCAGCACACTAATCATATTCATATTTAGGTGATTTTCTTGAGTAGACGAGACAAAATGATTGCAAAAATCAAAGAATTGATGTATGAACCTACCCAAATCAGAAATATTGGTATCTGTGCTCACATTGACCACGGTAAAACCACCTTATCTGATAACCTTTTAGCAGGTGCAGGAATGATTTCCGAAGAACTTGCTGGTGACCAAAGATTCTTGGATTTTGATGAACAGGAACAAGCACGTGGTATTACTATCGATGCAGCAAACGTATCTATGGTACACGATTACAAAGAAAAAGAATATTTAATTAACTTAATCGATACTCCTGGTCACGTTGACTTCGGTGGAGACGTAACTCGTGCAATGAGGGCTGTAGATGGAGCAGTAGTTGTTGTTTGTGCTGTTGAAGGTATCATGCCTCAAACAGAAACTGTATTCAGACAAGCTTTAAAAGAAAACGTTAAACCAGTTTTATTCATTAACAAAGTTGACAGATTAATCAACGAGTTAAAATTGGAACCTGAAGAATTGCAAAACAGATTCTTGAAAATCTTCATGGAAGCTAACAAATTGATTAAAAACATGGCTCCTGAAGATAAAAAAGATGAATGGTCTTTAGATTTCACTAATGGTAGTGTAGCATTCGGTTCAGCTTACCACAACTGGGCTATTAATGTTCCAACCATGCAGGAAACTGGAATTAACTTTAAAGATATTATCGAATACTGTAATGCTGAAAATGAAAAAGAATTAGCACAAAAAGTACCTTTATCTGATGTATTGTTAGGTATGGTAGTAGAACACTTGCCTTCCCCAAAAGAAGCTCAAGTTTACAGAGTACCAAATATCTGGGATGGAGATGCTGATTCTCCTGCTGGAAAAGGTATGATTGAAACTTCCCCGGACGGACCTTTAGCAGTAATGGTTACCAACGTATCTGTAGATAAACACGCTGGTGAAATTGCAACCGGTAGGGTTTATGGTGGAGCTATTGAAAAAGGTACAGAAGTTTACATGGTTGGTTCTCACGGTAAATCCAGAGTACAACAAGTAGGTGTATACTTCGGTCCTGAAAGAGTTAACACCGATAAGGTACCTGCAGGTAACATTGTATATGTTGCTGGTGCAAAAGGTGCTATTGCAGGGGAAACCTTATGTTCACCTGAAGACAAAATCAAAGAGTTTGAAGGTTTAGAACACATTTCAGAACCAGTAGTTACCGTAGCTGTTGAAGCTAAAAATACTAAAGATTTACCAAAATTGATTGAAGTTTTAAGACAAACTGGTAAAGAAGATCCTACTGTAAAAATTGATATTAACGAAGAAACTGGTGAACACTTAGTATCCGGTATGGGTGAACTTCACTTGGAAGTTATCGGTTACAGAATCAATGAAAAAGGTGTAGATATTACAACTTCAGAACCTATTGTTGTATACAGAGAAACTGTAAGGCAACTTTCACCACAAGTTGAAGGTAAATCTCCAAACAAACATAACAGATTCTACATAACTGTTGAACCTATTGAACCAAGCCTTTTTGAAGCTATCCAAGAAGGAAACATCAAAGAAGGTAGAGTAAAAGGTAAAGAAGCAGCTAACGACTTCATGGAATACGGTTTAGAAAAAGAAGAAGCTAGAAGAGTTTGGGCTGTTCACAACAGAAGCTTATTCATCAACATGACTCGTGGTATTCAATACTTGGATGAAGTTAAAGAATTGTTACTCGAAGGATTTGAATCCACCCTTGAAGGCGGTCCATTAGGTGAAGAAATCTGTATGGGATTAAAATTCAAACTCCACGATGCAAAACTTCACGAAGACGCAGTTCACAGAGGACCTGCACAAGTATTGCCTGCTATCAGAAACGCAATTTTAGGTGCTATGACTCTTGCAGAACCTGCATTACTCGAACCTATGCAAAAAGTAGTTATTGATACTCCTAATGATTACATGGGCGCATGTACTCGTGAAATCCAAAACAGAAGAGGTCAAATTGTTGACATGGGTCAAGAAGGAGATATGGCAAGAATCGAATCCAAAGTTCCTGTAGCAGAAATGTTCGGTTTTGCTGGTGATATCAGATCCGCTGCAGAAGGTAGATGTTTATGGTCTACTGAAATCGCAGGATTTGAACCACTTCCACGTGAAATGCAAAATCAAATTGTGAGAGAAATCAGACAAAGAAAAGGTTTATCTCCAGAACCGTTCCCTACAAGTCATTACTTAGGAGACGTATAAATTTAAAAATTAAATTTAATTTTTTTATTTA
>JAFZMD010000056.1 GCA_017553445.1 Methanobrevibacter sp.
CACTGTATTGTATGACGGTTATTTAGGTAAAGACTTTGAATATCCTATGACTGATTTCACTTTAAGAGAATTTAATGTCACTGGAGATATTATTGTTTTAAATACTACTGAATATAGTGCCGGTAGTGCTACTAACAGAACCGATGTATATAATGTTGATTTAGCTAATGGAACTGTCAATTCCGCTCTTTTATATGTTTCATATAATTGGGATAAAGTTGCAGACGGTGACTTTAAAACTTGGAACACCACATTCAATGGCCAGACTATTGCTCCTATTGCTTCTTACCGTGACCAATCCAACTTAGGAACTACCTATGCTAAGTATGGATACGGTTTGGTTGTTTATGATGTAAGTGGTTTGGTTGTTGACGGTACAAATACCTTTGAATTCAATAAAACCAAAGGTAATGTTGCTGTTTATCCAAGTAACCTAATTGTTTTAACAGATGATGAGAATAGTATTGTTCAGTTTAATGTTTATATTATGGAAGAAGCTGATTTATTATCCACATCCTACAATAAGAATTTAGATGCTGGTTTCAACACTACCTTTGATGTGGTTGACGGTAATGGAGTTTTATATGTATTTGCTGCAAGCGCTCAAGCTGGTGAAGGTAATGTAATTATCAATGATGATATTTATACTGATGTCTGGAATGGAACCAGTAATTCATTTGAAACGTTTGTGGAAGGAATCAACTCAACTGATCTCAACGTTTACTTCGAAGCAACAGGTTCTACTATTTTAGGCTTACACCAAATGGTAGTTGTACAAAATCCTATTATTGCAGTCAGTAATAATTTAAAACCTGAATATTCCGGTACAGTTTATGCTGGTGTAAATAACACATTAACTTTAACTGTTTCAAATGATGGTGCACCTCTCGAAAATCTTACTGTTAAAGTTTTACTTGAGGATGAGGAATTATGCAGTTTGGATATTGATTCATTATTAACTGGTGAAAGTGAAGTAATTGCTATAGTTGATTCTAATATCAAGCCAATTACCGAAAACACCATCAATGGAAATGACAATGAAAAAGTTAACTACACTGTCATTGTTGTAGATGCTGATGGAAATGTAGTTAGTGAAACTAATTATAGTTTCGTTGTATTGTATAACGGTTATTTAGGCAAAGACTTCGAGTATCCTAAAGCTGAGCCACTTTTAAGAGAAATCACTATTTCCGGTGATGTCATTGCTTTAGCCACTGATGTTTATAGTGCTGGTAAGGACACTAACAGAACAGATGAATTTGATATTGATTTAGCAAACGCAACTGTTAATACTGCTCTTTTATATGTTTCATATAATTGGGATAAAGTTGTAGACGGTGACTTCAACACCTGGAACATCACATTCAATGGTGAAGCTATCACTCCTATTGCTTCTTACCGTGACCAATCCAACTTAGGTACTACTTATGCCAAATATGGCTATGGTTTGATTGTTTATGATGTTACTGATTTGATTGTTGATGGTGCAAATATTTTAGAGTTAAATAAGACTTCAGGTAATGCTGCTGTTTATCCAAGTAACTTAATTGTTTTAACCGATAAAAATAATTCAGCTACTTTAAAAACAGTTTATATTTATGAAGAAGCGGACTTATTATCCAAATCTTACAATAAGAATTTGGATGCTGGTTTCTACACTGCATTTAATGTAGATGAAGGAAATGCAACATTATATGTATTTGCTGCTAGTGCTCAAGCTGGTGAAGGTAATATAATAATCAATGATGAAAACCACACCGATGTCTGGAATGGAACAAGCAATTCATTTGATACATATATTACTCCTATCAACGGAACTGAATTTAATATCTACTTTGAAGCAACTGGTGCTACCATTTTAGGCTTACACCAAATGATTGTCGTTGAACATGAGGATGTCTTAGTGATTGACGCTCCGGATGTGGAAAAATACTTCAAAGGTTCTGAAAGATTTAATGTAACCGTTACAAACGGCCAGGGCAATCCTGTAGCAAATCAATCCGTAAACATTACAATCAACGGTAAAACCTACAATAAAGTCACCGATGAAAACGGTACTGCTAGCATTGGTCTTGGACTTAACAGTGGAGTATACAATGTAACTACTGCTATTGATAATAATACAGTTAACTCTGTTGTCACTATATTGTCAACTGTAAACGGTACTGATGTCGTTAAAATGTATAAAAACGGTACCCAATACTATGCAACATTCATGGACAGTGAAGGTAAATACTTGGCTAACGGAACTGCCGTTCAATTCAACATTAACGGTGTAATGTATGACCGTAAAGTATCTGGTGATAAAGGTCAGGCAAAATTAAACATTAACTTGCCTGAAGGTGACTACATTATCACTGCAATAAATCCATCAAATGGTGAAATGGCAGCAAACAACATTACTGTATTATCCACTATTGCTGAAAACAAAGATATCACCAAATATTATAAAAACGGAACCCAATACTCTGTTCAAATATTAGGTGATGACGGCAAAGCTGTTGGTGCAGGCGAAAATGTAACTTTCAACATCAATGGAATATTCTACACTCGCCAAACCAACGCATCAGGTATTGCAACATTAAACATTAATTTACCTCCAAGTGATTATGTAATCACTGCCGAATACAAAGACTGTAAAGTTGCAAACAACATTTCAGTCCTACCAGTATTGTCTGCAAAAGACATTACAATGAAATATCAAGACGGTACTAAATTCGTTGCAACACTTGTCGACGGTCAAGGAAAACCTTATGCAAAACAGAAAGTACAGTTCAACATCAACGGTGTATTCTACAACAAAGAAACAGACGCTTCTGGTCAAGCAAAATTAAATATTAATTTATTGGCAGGCGAATACATTATAACTTCAAGCTATAATGGTGCAAATATTGCAAACAAAGTAACTATAACTGCCTAAGGGAAGTTAATCAAACTTCTCTTCTTTTTTTATTTTTTTGAGGATGTGAGACGAAGTCACAATTTTTTCTAATTTTAATCACTAATTTTTATTTAATTTTATATGCTATGAAGTAAAACCTTTTATTATGGATATTAATATTTATAATTTTTTTATTCATGATTTTAAAAGATAATAATATAAATCAGACTATGTTGGTCCCTATGGAATTGCAAAATTTAATTCCTGAAGATCATCCGTGCTATTTTATTCAAAGAAGAACATGCGAATACAAAAACAAACAAAAAATAACTTATTGGACAAACGAATGTAAAAACTGAGTCATGAAAGAAATCTGCTGCAATAAAAAGAACTACAGAATAATTCAAGGCTATAGGGGCCCTTCCAAAATTGGAATGCAACGGAAAATGGAAATAGGCTGTGCACAAAAAATCTACAAAAAACAATCAAAAACAGCAGAACTACCATTTGCACACATAAAACAAAACATGAAACTACATGAATTCACAACTACAGGAATAAAAAACAATGTAGTGAATTTAAACTATATATAATAGGACATAATCTAAAAAGAATATACACGAAATAAACACAAAAAACACTAAAAATAAGAATTATAAAAAAATTAGAAACACAAAAATCAATTATAAATTTCGCTTCATATCCTCTATTTAATTAATTTTATTAATATCTTCTTTTTAATATATAATATGTAAAAAAAATATATGATTATATATATTTTTTTTTAAAATGTGGAGGTTTCTCATTGAAAATTAATAAGAAGTATTCAATATTAATTTTTGTATTGATATTTGCATTATTAGTTTCTCTATCTGCTGTTTCGGCAAATCAGATAACAAATGAAACAGTTGATTCGACAAATGATGAAATATTATCGGTTAGTATTGAAGATAATAATTTAGAAAATTTAGAAACGATAAATTATGAAAATGAAAGTGCTGATGAAATATTGGCATTGGATATGGAAAATAATGATGTGAAAAGTTTAGAAACAGAAAAAGAAGTTACTATTGATGCTAATGATATCACTATGGATTATGGTGGTGATGAATCTTTAACCGCTACTGTTACCTGTGATGGTGAAAGTGTTGAAGTTCCTGTTGCTATTACTGTTAATGGTGATGCTAGGGATAATATGACTTCTGTTGGCGGTCAAATTACTTTGGATGATTTGAAAACCTGGAATGCAGGTACTTATACTGTTAATTTCACTGTTAACACAGATGAGTATAAAGGTAATAAGACCGTTACTGTTCTTGTAGCTAAGGCCACTCCAAGTTTTACTGTTGAAAATATTGAAGTAGATATTGAAGGAATTGGTTTTATCATTCCTAAGGATGTAGTGGCTGATGAGAATTATACTTTTACTTATTCAAGTTCAGATGAGTCTCTTGTTACTGTTGTTAATCAAAATGGTGATGGTAGGGTTTATGGTGTAAATTTAGGTGTTGCTAAGGTAACTGTTACTTTGAATGAATCTAAAAATTACTTTGCTTTATCTAAAAGTGTAAATGTAACTGTTACTAGAATAGCTACCACTATTATTGTAGATCAACCAAACATTTTATTAGAAACAGGTAAAAGTAAAGGATCTGGTGCCCGTATACATCCTAATAATGCTGGTAAATTGAATTATGTTTCAAGCAATACAACTGTTGCTTATATTGTGAACGACATAATTCATGCAAACCGTACAGGAAATGCAGTAATCACTGTCAGTTTTGCTGGTAATGATAGGTTTGCTGCTGCTGAGGATCAGACTATTAATGTTACTGTTATAGGAAAAAAAGTAGTTACTATTGATGCTAGTGATGTTAGCATGACTTATGGTGATGATGAATCTTTAACCGCTACTGTTACCTATGATGGTGATAATGTTGAAGTTCCTGTTGCTATTACTGTTAATGGTGATGCTAGGGATAA
>JAFZMD010000057.1 GCA_017553445.1 Methanobrevibacter sp.
AAAATTTGAAAAATCCAATTATCAGATCTAATGTTAATGAAAGAATGGATGAAGATAGCAATATTGTGCTAAATGGATGATTAACCATATTAATGAACTGATTTTTGGGATTAACATTAAACTCTTTGAAATGAGTGTCTCTAAGACTGTTTTTAAGCAATTCTGATGAATTTAAACTATATATGGAACAAAGAATAATCAATATTATAGGCAATATTCTTGAAATTTGATAACTTCTCTGTGAGTTGAATTTCTCTTTTTTAATGAAGTATATTAAGAATATCAGTAATATATAAGGCAATTTGAGAATTGAAACCAAAAAAATCGATCCAAAAAAGATTGCCATGTCTTTATTTGAAACAATATCTCCATTATACATTTTGATGAAATATGCAACCGCCAATAAAGTCATGGAAATTATAAATCCATCAACGCTAAATGATGCTGATTGATAAACTGCCAATGGTATGCAACTTACCAGAAAGATGGGCAATTTGTATTCTGGTGATTTTTTAATCGCAAAAGTACAGACTGCACAATAAAATAAAAGATTAAAAAATCTGCCTATATAAAGAGACCACATAACATTCAGATTCATTAAGTTGGATACGAATATTCCTAATCCCGAAATCAGATAGGGATAAAATGGATTTTGTGGAAAACAACCATTGAAAAGGGTATGATTCTCATTAATATTCTCATCATGTATCAGGTTGGAATTCAGCAAATTTTCTCCCCTGTATAAAAAAATGCTGTTAAAATTACTGGAAACTGCATAACCTTCATTATTAATGTATTCTGGAAACAATATTCCCTGTGCAGTTAAATCACTTCTTGCATAATGTTCAATTTCATCACAAACTGTAAAAGCAGGAGATGTTAAGCACATCACCGTCCCAAATATTAAAAGAATTATAAAACACGTTTTGTGGAGATTTTTGGTTTTGGAATAAAATATTATTGCAAAAAATCCTCCAATAAGCAGAACAGCTAAAATTATAATGTCAAATTTCAGATGAACATAATTATCAAAATTGTAAAAGCAAGCAAATAAAAATATTAGTGAAAGAGCATATGCTACCAGATATTTTCTATTATCCCATATGTCACTAACATTCATATTTTTCTGTTTATTTATTATAATATTTAAAATTAATTTTCTAAAAAGGAATCTTGTTCATCTTTATTTAATTAGATAGTCCAATAGACAATCAATAGATTATTTATCTCCATTTGGAAAATTATAAATTGAATTATCAAAAAAAAGTAAAATAAAAAAGTGATTTGAATGAGTATAGAAATTAAGCAGATTGATATAACAGAACTGGACGCTGATGCTATTGTAAACGCTGCAAACAGCCAGCTTTTAGAAGGCGGCGGTGTGTGCGGAGCAATATTCGCTAAAGCAGGATCATATGAACTTTCACAAGCATGCTCAAAAATCGGCGGATGCAAAACTGGCGGGGCTGTAATCACTCCGGGATTTAACCTTAAAGCTAAATACATCATTCATGCAGTGGGGCCGATTTGGCAAGGAGGCGATAACAGGGAAGCTGAACTTCTCTACAGTGCATACACCCAATCGTTAACCCTGGCAAAACAGAATAACTGTACATCAATTGCCTTTCCATTAATATCATCAGGCATCTACGGATATCCTAAAAATCAGGCCTGGAAAATAGCCATTAAAGCCTGCAGTGATTTTTTAAATGACAATCCAAATTACTCTTTAAGTATCATATTTGCAGTTTTAAGCAGCGAATCAAAGGAAATGGGCGAAAAGGCAATTGATGAATTAAAGAATTAATCATTTTTCTCAATGATTTCCTTTAACTGCCTAATCTCTGTTTTTAAATCCTCAATCGTTTCTTCGTTTTTTGAAAGCTGGGCGTTCATCTCATCCATTTTAAGGCCCATCTCATATATGTGATAGCTTCCTTCCTTCAAAAGAGAATCCATGAAATAGCTTGAAATAGCTCCTGTAATCGCACTGAAGATGAATACCCCAACAATCAGGAGAACCAGACTTAAAATCTTTCCGTATACTGAATTTGGAGTGATGTCACCATAGCCGACTGTGGTTATGCTTACAACAACGAACCAGAGATTGTCAAATAGATTGTTCATGCTCGGATCAATGATGAAAAGGCCCAAAGTTGATCCAATCACTATCAGTATGAGGACTGCAAGAATCTCATCAAGATGAGTATCCTTCAGAAAGTCCCCGATTACGTTGAAGTACTCTCCGACCAGAAATAATATTCTAAAGAGCCTTAAAAGTCTCAAATACCTAAGCACCATGAATGATGAAAATATGATATCAAAGGGTATTGATGCAACGAGCTCTATCCAGTTTTCCTTAAGGTACTGGCTTTTGTCCTCTGCCCTGTAAAGGCCCTGGAAAAAATCAAAAAGAAGAATTATACATGTGATGATATCGAAAATTAGAATCTTTTGATACATCGCAGCTGAAACGTCAAAAATCAGAGTGGAAGTTATCAGTATCAGGTCAATGATTATTATAAAGCTCAGTATCATTCTAGAGACGTTTAGGACTTTCTGATTCATATTGTTTACTCCACCATTATCACATTAAAGTTTGTAAATAATATGATTTAACTATTTGTATCTACATACATCCATAACTTAATTCTATTTTGTATAATAGCTTTCATTAAATTGGCAAAAAGTATCATTATTAGACTATATTATAAAGTTCCACATAATTTCATGGATGCTGGCTTTCATATAATGAAAGTAAAATTGCCATCGAAAATGGCAAATGAATTAACCTTGAATTTCCCAGAGTTCATCATCGCCGTTTAAACCTACAGGAAAGCTGCAGCGTTCAAGCCAATCCTTGCCGTTTACGCTTTCAATAACTTCCTTTTCAAAGGATTCTTCAAATGATTTTCGTGCTTTTTCAACATATTCGCTTTTGATTGTTTTATCATCCTCAAATATTACTTCAAAGCCGTCAATCAGATGCAAAATGAGAATCTGGGTTTTGCCTTCAAAAGTATAAACGTCCAGTATCTTGAATTGGGAATTTGCATTTGCCGTGTGAATGCCCCAGTCAGTTTCCTTTTCAAATTGGGACAAATCGGCCATGTGGTTTGAGAGAATTGCAAATCTGTGGGTTGTAGTCATTTTCCCGATTTTTGAAGTTGCATCAACAAATCCCCTCTCCTGTATAATTTTACCCCTTTCATACATTTCCTCCTGCTTTTTGCTTAGATTGGTATCTCGAACGTATAGCTGGGCATTGGCATATGTCTGCTCATATATCATGTATTCTGCACTGTTTCTGTTGACGATACTGTTATTTGCAACAGGCTGGAAGTCATATGGGGCGATTTTTAGAAATTCCGTGTAGAGCCAGTCGATGTCGTCATTATTTTCAAACAAACGTTTAATTTCGCTTCTGACTTCCATGAGTGCCAATATGAGCATCTCTTTTTTATCTTCCCAGAAGTAATTTTCAGTTTTTAGTGAAAGCTCCCTCTCGTCTGTTTTTAAAAGCTCTTCTGTTAGGAACTCATCTTCCATTATCTTATAATAGAGCACATTTAAAAGAACACTGTATTCAAGTTTTTCCCAGTTCGCTTCCCTTTCGTCTGATGACTTTTTGGAGTCCGTGAAGGCATCTTCAATGTTTTCATAATCAACATGGGCTATCCTGAAGCTTTCATTTATCAGTTTTGATGTGAATTTATCACTCAAAGCTAGAGTATTTTCATTTCTAAGTTCATATAGAGGAAGCCCCTTATCCGTCCATCCGATGGAATATAAAGCCAGATTGGGTCCGGCATAATCTATGAATTTTTCATTGAAATTCCAATTTTTCGGCTCGCCGAAAGATGACCTGAATGATTTTCCGTTGAAAGGAACCCTCATCAGGCTTTCAAGGTAATCTTCACCGTATCCCATTCTCCAGCCTATGGATCCGCAGGGAATTTCAGGATAGACCAGCCATTCAGGAGCCGGACATTTGTCTGCTTTCAGCTGAGGATATATGTTCTCAACATCAGGATAGCGATTTAAAAGTTCAGAAATCTCCTGTATCAAGTCGCTTTTGATGTCTAAAAGCACTATAACCCTTTCAGGCACGACAGGATAATAACCGAAAAGATGAAGGAGAACCTGATTTGGATTTTCATATACCGCATCCAATTGAAGAAATTTTCCTCTTGAGTCTTTTTCATCATATCCTTCCAGATTATACCTCCATGTTTCACAGTGAAGGTTTTTTATCCCATTGAAGCTTCGGGTATGAGTGAATTTTTCATCAACGTATTCTTCGCTCGTGCTTTTTACAAAATCTTTGAATTCTTCAAAACATGATTTTTCATCTTTGGAGTTCATGGTATAATATATGTATTTACTTTGTTATAAAGTTATGTATAAAATTTTGCCTATAAGGAATTGAAAAAAAAACGAGAAATAAAAAAATAAAATGTAATGATGGTCAAAATCACATTTCATGGCCAGACAGACTAAAATACAGACCGACAGCGCAAAACAGATAAAATTAAAGCAAGCGAAAAGTCATACTTTCAAACATTTCCTGATTATGTATAATCTTCAACGGTTATAATATCATCCCCAAAATAGCTGAATAGATTGCCTGAACTGTTGGAGCTTACAGTATATGTACTGTAATTGCTTGAAGTGTTTGTTAAGTTTGTTTTTACCTTAACCACTTTCTTGTTGATGACCACATTGTCAGTGAAATTGCATCCGTCAAACTCGTCATTTCCGCCGTATTTGACTACCAGCGCACAGCTTCCTGTGGTTGAGTTGTCCGTTTCAACAGTTGCCTCCCCATTTCCGTCTGTGGTAAGGGATTTCAGAACGGATTCTCCTGAACCGCCAACAATGCTAACGTTTAAATTCTGGTTAGTGAGCGGAGTGTTATTTGCATCAGTCAATTTGACTGTAATGTTGTCTCCTTCAGTAATGTTATCGGCACTTGTCATCATGATTTTTGTGTCCTGTTTGGGATGTGCCTGATGAGCCATCAGAAACATGAACGTGCCTGCAACAACCAAAATTATAGCTATTACGAGTAGAATATTTTTTATATTCATAACAACACCTTATTTAATTGTACTATATTTTAGTTAATATAGTTTATCCATTTTTTCAATCATTTCATCATCCGCCATTGATTCTTACATAAATTCAGCAATCAAATATAACATAAAATGCTTTAAATAATAAAATCTATAAAGTAATATTGTGAGTAAAATGGTTAAATGTAGCAAATGCGGATTTGAAAGCAAAACCAAAACTAAATTCTGCTCAAAATGCGGAAATCCATTAATCAATACCTGCAGCAACTGCGGATATGAAATTGCAGACAACCTGAATTTCTGTCCCAAATGCGGCCAGAAAACACAACCACAAAGATACTGCAGCAAATGCGGAAGTGAACTGCCTGAAGATTCACTGTTCTGTACAAAATGCGGATTTCAACATGGAAAAATAGAAAAAAAGTCAGATTTTAATATAAATGAGTTTTTAACCCATTATCTAATCGCAGTTATCATATCCATTGCATTGTCACTTCTTTTGATTTATATCATGGATTTCATATCAGGCTATACAGTGCCATATTATCCTTTTGCATTCTATACAGCATTGACCATTGCAGTCATTATCTTTGCACCCCGCCAGGAAACGCCACTGAACGGCATGATTTATGGAGTGCTGGTCGGATTGACAATCGGACTGCTTGAAGGCTTTATTGCATCAATCCCATTAGGATCTTATTATACATACTATTTTGGAAACAGACCTCTTCTTTTAATATTTTGGGGATTGACTGTTGGATACATATCAAATTACCTGTTGAAAGAGTATTTTGACGATAATTTCTAAAATCTAAAAGCTTAAATATGATTAAAAAGTAAATATCATTTGTTCTTCCGTTGGTTTAAAACTTTTTTTACACAGCATTAGTTTTTCACGGAAGAGCATCATTCTCATCTTTTATTATTTGTCTTTTTTCTTTTTTTATTTTTTTTCAGGACCCTTATACTTTTTAAAATAATGTATTCACTTTATTTCCCATAAATTTATTCAAAATCTTTTTAAAATCATTTATAGGATTATAGTAAAGAGTATTCACAATATTGAACAAAATTCCATTGAAAAAATAATTATGGTGATGGCATAAATTTTTATAAAATTTTAACTTCAACCGTTTGGATTTCAATTCCCTTACTTACACCATATTTATGATAAGTAGCACCGTCATTACCATCATCCCAGTCAGACCATTGCCATTGGCCGTCCTTATACATATATGCTCTGGATAAGTAAGAGCTCCTATCAAGCATCTGACCGTTCTTGTAGACCCATACTCCAAAGAATCCGAAGGCTGCTCCATTCCATTTCATCGCTTGGACCTTATATTCTCCTACATATTGAGTAGCATACTCATTAAAGCTGTTCAAAGTCAGAGATACAGTCTTTCCGCTTGAGGACTGTGAACCGCCACCGGCAATGCTTGTTGTGGAGGCCTGCATTTCTATTACATGTGAAGTTGAATTGGCCTTAAATCCGTTTCCTCCGGAGTATGAAAGCTCCATATTATATTTTCCGGGAGTCAGACCGTTCATCGGCAGGTATCCCTCTCCATTTGCATCGGTCGTTATCACCTGATGGTTTTCTCCTCCGCTGCCGTCGATGATTGTTACGTTGACAACCGCATTAGCCACAGGAGTTCCGTCTGAAGATTTAAGTGAAATTCCAAAATTATCGCCGTCACTTAAAGTATCTGCTGTAATCACATTCATCTGAACGTCCTTTCCTGCGAAAGGTCCGAAAAGCATGAATGCGGCTATGAGAAGTGCCATGACAATGACCAGCAATATGATTATGATCTTATCGTTTTCCATTTTTAACCACCGTTAATAGTTATTTTTGATATTCCCTATTAAAAACAGTAGCGATGAGAGAAATTATTTCCCCAGGTTTTATTATCCCGGGAAAATTATCAAAATCAGTTGTCCAGATACTCTATATCTGCATCGGCATATTCAAACACGAATGCGGACTTTTTGCAGGTTATGGATACGACTCCGCAGTATTCGATGAAATTATCCTCATTTTCGATGTAGAAAAGGTTGCCTGAAATCTGCCTTGGCAGTCTTCTCGGCAACTTTGAGGGAATTGTTCTTGGCTTTTTGTTTCTTCTGATGAAGTCTTCACTTAAAATGAATTCCATCAGCATGTACTCTTCGCTGTTTTCCAGTTCGAAGAGATTGGATTCCGTCTTCAAATCCAAAAAGTTCAGGATTTGTGTCAGTGACGGATTTGTACAAACATCGTTTTTGCAGTTAGGACATTTTTCCATTTATATTTTCCTCCTATAAACAGTAAAAAAACAGTTCAACGGCCAGTTAAAAATGAATTAATCGAAAAAGATTAAATCATCAATCATTTCATCACTTATCCATGATAAAAATTGATTTTCATCTATCCTTTCAAAGTGGGGATTGTCTGTGTAATCGGTTGTTCCGACGGTGATTTTCTCGCCGCAGATTTTAATTCCGATATCGGTTACCTCATCCAAATCCAGGATATCTGTTTTGATGGTGGTCTTTCCGGATCCGCTTTCAATTTCAAGGGTGATGCCATCAGCATCCCTATCCCTGACAAGGATATGAATCAGTCTGATGTAGATTCCGTTTTCACGGATTTTTCTTGAAACGAATTCGAAAAATTCATCATCCATCTCACTATATGTGTATTTCTCATCTGCAAGGCCAAGGAGGGTCGGCATCACGCCGGATGAGGTGAGCTCTTCTACGTAAAACGGGAATTCGTCAGGCACAGTTACGGTATTTTGAATGGTTTTTCTAACGTTAATCTTCATTTTATCTTATATTTTGATAATGGTCAATATTCAACAACAATTGCTTAAATGGCTCATATCGAGCAAATTGTCATATATGAATGTATATAACCTCCGTTATTAAAAAAAAGTTCAAAAGCATGCTTACTTTTAGAAAAAATACAATTAGATTAGAACACTGCATAACCAGTGACTTTTACAAATAATATCATATTTATCATCTCCCATAATTTATGATAAATTCGTATACAGTCTGTTTTCAAATGGTGTGGATTACTATTCGACAGTAATTAATAATATCTTGTTACCAGTATATAAATGTATCGATTTTTTGATGCATTTTCATAAAAAATTTAAGAAAATAAAAAAATCAAAAACATTAAACCTATAAAAAACAAAGAAGAATACATGATAGGAAACGATTGGGATTCAGTCTTGAAAAAGGAATTTGAAAGCGAGTATTTCAAAAGGATAGAGGAGTTTACAAAAGCGGAATATGCATCCAAAACGATTTATCCGCCGAAAGAGGATGTCTTTAATGCATTCAAATACACTCCCCTGAAAAATGTCAAGGTTGTTATACTGGGCCAGGACCCCTATCATGAGAAAGGCCAGGCCCACGGACTTGCATTTTCAACCCCTGAGGGAAGGCCAATCCCAAGATCACTTAAAAACATTTTCAAGGAAATCCAAAGCGAATACGGATATCCCATACCTGAATCAGGATGTCTTGAATCATGGGCTCATCAGGGAGTCTTTCTGCTAAATACAGTATTAACGGTAAGGGAAGGTGAAGCAAACTCCCACAGCGACTGCGGATGGCAGACATTTACAGACAATGTGATTAAAATATTAAACAACCAAAACCAGCCAATAGTCTTTCTATTATGGGGAAAGCAGGCTGAAAAGAAAAAGGAGTTTCTGGACAATCCAAACCATCTTGTTCTGATTACGTCACATCCAAGTCCGTTCTCTGCAAGGCGTGGATTTTTCGAATCAGATCACTTCAAACTGGCAAACGAGTTTTTAAAAGAAAACGACATAGAGGAAATCGACTGGAAACTCTAGTGCAGCAATGATTCATCCACAAGCCTGTCAACATAGCAGGTATCGTCCCTTAAGTCTTCTATATAGTGAATTACGTTTAACCTTAAATCCTCAAGCTTGATTCTTCCTTCAAGATTATTGAAATCAATGAGAAAATGGAATTCATGGACTATTTCATTGGAATGGTTGTAGACCTGCCAGTTCTGGCCCCTTATGACAATGAGGTGAACCGACCATCTGCTCATGATGCCATTAATCTTTTCTGTAACTTCATCCACATCAAAATCGACGTAGTATATTTCCTTTTCAATCATTTTTCCGGGATATCAATGCCAAACGGGAATCGATAACTCTCCATTCCAATTTTTTATCTAAAACAAGTTTTTCCAATTCGTCCAATGAATCGGCCTTAAGGACTATTTTATCCGTTCTGTATTCCCATTTATAGTCTTCATTTATAAGATTTACTCTAAAAAATCCGGTTATATTAGTCTTTTTCTCTTTTTTTATTTCTTCACGCAACTTCAGGATTCTGGTCTTTTCATCATCCAAATGGGTGTTGAACTGGCTGTCTCTGATTCTGACCTTTCCCTTATTGAAATTGTCGGAGTTGACTTTTAAAGACCTGTCGGCCCATTCCTGATTAGTCACTTTCCATTCAAGGCCACTTTCCAAAACCTTTTTCTTCAAAATAAGCAGATCTTTAGATTTCAAATCACTGCCCCTGTAGCACCATCTCTTCCCATTATAATCATTTGAAATGTATACGTTCAAAAAGCCTGTGTTTACAAGTTCATCTTCCTTCAGGGATTCGCCGGCCAGTTTCTCATCAAGAACTCCCCATTTCAATCCGTGCATGCGAACAATAAACTCCAGGTTTTTCAGAGAATAATCAGTGTGAACCTTATCTCCCAAACGGTACTCCCATAGCCCGTTTTCAAGTTTTGATACGTTTAAAAATCCTGAAATTTTCATAAAATCCAAAAAAAGTAATTTTTGATTCATCTAGTTATGAATCAGCAATACATCACGTTCACTGTTTTTCAAAACATTTTCAGCTACGCTTCCGATGAAGAATCTGCGCAATCCGGATTTGCCTGATGCTGAAATGATTATCAAATCAACGTCTTCCTTTTCAGCTACATCGATTATTGTATCTGAAGGAATTCCCGTCACCACCATCTTTCTGACTTTGACATGTGGGTCGAACTTTGCTGCCATTTTTTCAACACTTTCATGGGCTTCCCTTTGGAATTTCTTATTCATCTGCTTAAAATCCTTTTTCCTATGAAAAGGCGTGTTGGCATGCAATTTCTTTGCAACGGACAATATTATGATTTCCCCATCATCTGAGAGAGCCTTAATCGCTCTTTCAACTTCATGTTCGGAAAATTCAGACCCGTCAGTAGGCAATAGTATCTTATCAAACATTGTAAATTCACCTTATAATAATATATTGTATCTTTATAACATTTAAATTATTTCTTTGAATTTTGACATTTCATCCAAAATATATTGGATATTTTGTGATGAGCGTATACTTTCATCATCCAAAAATTTCATCTGGTCTTCAAGCTCCCTCAAGCGGAACCTGAAGCGGTATATCAAATCAATCATCTCTCCAAAAAGCTCGATGTCGTTTACGCGATACAAAAGCTCCTCTATTTCATTTAATGTATTCAATATGTTTTTTTCAAAAATCGGGTTTTCGTCAAACTCCCTTTGGGATGCAATGATGTGGTCATATATCGCCTGGCAGTTGATTTCAATGGAATCTGATTTGATTGGATTTATTTCACTAGTTTTCACACAAATACCTCAGCTATATGACTAAAATGTTATTGTAATTCTTGAAGGTCCTATATTGCGAGTAGACTATATAGTGTCCAGGCTTCAGGTTTATGTTCAATGTTGCAATGCCGTCCCCGTTGGTCATTCTGGTATAATCTAGCCCGTTTACATGAAATGTGACGCATTCACCGGCGCCGACAGCTTCTCCGCCAGACAATATCTGAACGCTGTACTGGCTTTCATTTTTATAGTCCTTAATCAGATCTGATGAATTGAATGAATACTTTTTCAAATCATGAAAATAGGAATTGATGTTATCCGCCACATTGTGGGGACTGTCATCGAAAGAATATGCAAAGCTAACTTCAAAGCTTAAAAAAAGGATTATGAGAAATATAATTATCTTTTTCATTATTATCAGTACTTCAAGCGTATGAATGGGATGAATATTATTGTAAACAGCAGCAATAAAATAGGATTGGCTGTCTCTTTCAGGCTGTTTCCTTCACTTATTGATTTGATTAAACCCTCATGGGAAATGTCTGACGTATTGTTATTGTCTGGAGGGACAATATCCGGCTGACAGTAGACATCGGTTGTACTTACAGTTTCATTATCTACGCTTGCCGTAAACACATAGGTCGTATTGGAAATAAGCGCAGAACAAATCAACGTCAAATAATTGGTTTCATTGGGATACAACGTATCAATTACCCACATTGAATCGTTTTGATATTCAACAGGATAAATCAGGACTTCCAAACCTGCCGGCAAAGGATAATAAATTGTCAAATTATGATATGTTTCAGACCCAATATTCGTAACGGAAAGACGGGCTTCAAAAATATCGCCTTTATTAACGACAGAAGGCTCTGAACTCTGTTCAAAATCAAGATTAGTAACAATACTATCTTCATATTGTGTAATATTATCATTGGCAGTACCATTATCGGCTGCACTAACATTACTGACTAGAGCTAGTGCAATTACAATTAAAATCAATGCCAAAAATATATTTTTAGAGTTCATAATATCCTTTTTATCGATTATATGAAGATAAATCTATAATTCATAATATATAAACTACATTTTTTTGTACATAATATATGTAAATTTGGATAAAAAAAATATATTTGATACAATTTTAAAAATTTGAATTAAAAGAAAAAACTGGAAAACAAGAATCCAAAAACCTTAGTCGATTAAAATGTAGAATATTTGAAATTCAAATGAAAAAATACTTAATTTATGCAATTTTTTAAAAAAAGTTATTCATGAAAAAATCTATTGTAGAATGAACATAACTTTAATATTTGTAGATTATCATTGTAATTATTAAAAATAATATTTAATTAAATGGTCAATTATGTAATTAATGAAAATTTTTGAAAACGGCAAAAAGTCATGATTAATTATAAATAAAAATTCCGACAAAGTAATAGCAATGGCATTTCAGATAATCTCAACAATATTAATCGCAGTGGCGCTTGCAATGGATGCGTTCAGCGTATCGCTGACAAAAGGCTTTACACAAAAAGACTTAAAAACAAATCAGATATTTTTCTATGCACTGTTTTTTGGTTTTTTCCAGTTCATCATGCCAATACTCGGTTTTTACTGCGGTGAAGTTATAAGCAAGTTCATAGCTTCAATAGCATCATTCATTGGTTTTATCCTTCTTTTAGGCATAGGTCTGAATATGATAAGGGAAAGCCTTGGCGAAGATGAAGACATAAGCGACACCTTCAGCTTTGGTGAAGTGACACTGCTTGCAATCGCAACAAGCATAGATGCATTTGCCGTGGGACTGACTTATGCAATCCTCAATGAAGAAATCCTTCTGCCATCAGTAATCATAGGTATTGTGGCATTTTTATTTACAGTGCTTGGAATATTTTTAGGAAAAAAGATAGGAAATTACTTTGGAGGCCGTTTCCAAATTTTCGGCGGCGTTATTCTTATATTAATCGGGATCAAAATTCTTTTAGGATTCTAATTTTAAACAAATCATTAATGAATTATCAATACATGTAGATATACCAATTCAATGAAATAATTTTTAAAACATCGACCAACATAATAACAAATAACTATTATTAAAAGTATATACAATAGAAAAACTATTAGTTTAATTATGCGTAAAATTAATTAAATCACTGCTGAAGATGGAGGAATTCATCGTAGCTATTTGCCTCGATAACATCCAAAAAGAACTTTCTTTTGACTGGACCAAGTTCATTCAAATAGTCCTCATAATAGATGGAATCCCTAATGTCAATGTAGTCTTCATGAATCAGGTCAAACAATGGTTCTTTGCACTTGTCAACGATTTCAGACAGTGCAAATCTCGGCCCGTTAATTTTATAGGCCAGCAAATCAAACTTATACTCCTCATACCATCCGTTGTCAATGAATCTCCTCATCAGGTCCTGGCCTGCGGGAACGGTATCGAGATAGTTGCAGTCAATGATATCGGTGATTGACTTTGAATGCTTTCTGTGATAATAGAGATGCTTTCGGATTATGGAAACCCTTCGAGCCTTCAAAAAGATTTCAAAGAAAAATGGCATGTCCTCAAAGTATATTCCTTCAACGAACTTGACCTGGGATTTCTCTAAAAAGGAAGCCTTATATAATTTCTGACAGGCATTGACAGACAAATCAAAGAGAAAATCCTTGCATTCCTCTGGCGAAAAGGCCCTGTCGTCAAAAGACTCGTCAAATGAATTCAAGTCAAACCAGTCGTTTCCGGAAACACTGCCGGTATCATCATCGAAATACCTGACTTGATAGAAGGTAATGTCGCTGTCCTTTGATTTTGCATCATTATATGCTATTTCAAAGGCATCTGTGCTGAACCAGTCATCCCCGTCAAGAAAAGTGACATATTCGCCAGATACTTCAGCCATTGCCCTGTTTCTTGATGCGCCAAGGCCGATATTTTCCTGACTAATCAGCCTTATTCTTTCATCATCGTAGGAATTGATAATGTCCAAAGTGCCGTCAGTTGATCCGTCATTGACAACAATCAGCTCAAAATCATCTAAAGTCTGGTTTAAAACGCTGTCAATGGCCTTTCCAATATAGTTTTCTTCATTATAAACGCACAAAATCACAGATACCTTCATAAAAACTGCCTCAACAATTCCAATATCTTAGGGATGTTTTTCCCAATCAGCAAATCATGTTTTGTATCATCAAATATAATTAATTCTGAATTTCCAATATTGTCGTTCAATATTTCTGATAATCCTAAACTAATTATGTCATCATCCCTGCCTGCTAAAATCAGTGCAGGACATTTTATGCTGGCCAACTGACCGGTAACATTGAAATTCATGCCCATGTCAATACCATATTTTATTGCTTCAGTGTTGGCTTTAAGAGCGTTCTGCCGTTTAACGCATTCAAGCACTTCCCTGTTTCTCTCATAAACATCATCAGGAATGACATATCTTATGATGACATCATAGAACGCTTCATATGAAATGGCGATGGAATCAGCGAACTCCAAAAATTTGGCTCTCAGATTATCGTCGTTTTCGCTGAAGCTGGACATTACAACAATCCTCGCCACAAGTTCGGGATATCTTATTGTAAATGATAATACTATGTTTCCCCCCAATGACAAGCCTACAAAAGACGCTTTGTTGATGTTTAAGCTCAAAAGAAGCTTGTATAAATCATCGGCCAGCATATCTGCAGTGAAAGCCTCATCGCCCAATGGTGAGCTACCATGGCCTCGGATATCATACATCAATATCTTATATTCATCTTTTAGCCTTGATGATAATTTACGCCAATACTCAAGGCTGTCGCTTAATCCATGGACAAAAACGATGGTTTTATCCCAATTGCCATTAAAAACATAATTCATTTTCATTAATATTTATTATTTGAACAATGGTTAATAATCATTTTCGTTTAGAAAAAAGTTAAATAATATCGCAAAAATATTATTATTAACGATTATCTTTTAACGAGGTGAAATATATGGCTGATAAAAAACTATTGAAAGACTACACCAAAGAGGAAATAGCTGAATTTTCCGCATTGGAAAAGGAAGCATATGAAAAGGCAAAACAATTAAATAAGGAGTTCATTCATATTGAAAGCCTGCTCAATGACCTGACTGCAGACTGGAAGGAATATTTCATATTCCTTGAAGATAAGAAAATATCAAAAATATGTGAATTCTATGGGGACAAAACAGCACCATTCGATGATGAACTGCGTGAAGTGATTGCAGGAAATCTGAAAACTTCCCTTAACAGGGTTCACAAATCCGTAAACTATAATACCAAAAAAATAGATGTCGGAAGAATATTAGACAGATAAGTGTTAATTTTAACACTTAAACCTTCTTTTTTTAAGTTACAATTCTATACCATGCGAACCTTTCACCGCCATAATATGCAATGAAAATGGAGACTATTGAAGTTAAGCCATAGATTATGGTGACATCAATAGGCGTCACGGCCATAAAAAAGCAAAGCCCAATGATAACAAAGAGATAAAATATCAGTGCATTGGAAATATTGAAATGATTGAAGATTCCCAGAACCACAGGCGTGAAAATGATAGCCAGAATGAATCCGAAAACATGTAAAAAGGAATAGATATCGCCAACGTTTAAATTGAAAAGGAAAATATACAGATACATTTCAAGAGCAGTCATGAAAAACCCGAAAACACCGCCTGCAATTGCCTGAGCCATGGTATGCTTTTTCAGTGTTACCCTGGACCATATGAGAACAGGATACAGCAAAGCGAATAGTGCACCGACCGGTCCCAAAAGCATGATCAGGGCACATACAGGACCTGCCAAGCCGGTAGTGTGAATGCTGATTTTCCATCTGGTAGTTATAAGCATTACAATAAATGTATTGACAGTGTAACATAAAAACAGGAATGTCAGAAAGTCATTAAGCCCTAAATATAGGGATATCAAAAATCCGATGAAATAGGAAACTGTTCCAATGATTAAGGGAATCGGACGGTCCTGTCTTTTGGAAATGTCATTGTCATTGCCGCTTCTTTTGGCCCAATATAAAATGATTGCCATTGGCAATACTGATGCAAAAACAATTGAAATAAACTCCAAAAGTGGAAATTGCCATAAATCATTGATTGACAATGTCAGACAGATTATAATGAATAATGGAATACATATAATCGGCGGATTTGTAAATGTTGAAATCGTTTTTGCTAATCTAAATTTTGAATTCATAATAATAGTTTAATATTCAACACTATTAAATATATGCAAAAAAAGTGTTTTGTTGAAATTATATGAAAAGTTTAAAAGAAAAAAAGTAGGGGGTTGTGGAGCTAAATAATAAAAAGGAAAATTCTAATTAGAATCTTCTTTTTATTCCCCCGATTCCTATTGCACATAAAGCAAGTAAAGCCATAGCTAATGGGTTACCAGTTTCTGGTAAAGTTTCTTTAGCAGCACTAGTGTCTAAACCAGCCCATGCAATGTCATAATTGTTTGATAAGTCAGGATCAAAACTGTCAGTAGTAATGAGAGCTTCTACATAGTATGGACCATTTCCTTCACCAAGCCAAGCATCGACTTTAATAGTTTCAAGTAATAAAACTGCATATTGGTCAGCAGGAATATCGCCAATATACCAAAGACCGAATTCAGGATAGTATTGACCAGCAGATACGTAAACATCATATACGTATAAGTTGTCAGATCCGGCGATACGTACAACAGTATCATAAGCAGTATCAGGACCATTGTTGACAGCAAGTACACCCCATTCAGCAGTATAATCAGTTTCATTCACCAATTCAACATCGACTTCCACATCCGCAACTGGAACATCTCCGCCAGCAGCTTCTCCTTCAGTAGCTGGTGCTTCATCAACAGCTACTTCTGCTGCAACAGCATCATCTGCTGCAACAGCATCTTCTGCGCTAACAGCGCCTAATGTTAATGACAATGCCATTAACACGACAAATATATATAATATAGATTTTTTCATTATAAACACACCATTTTTTTCTTATATAATCAATTTTCTAATTGACTAATAGATTATGCATAATATACAACCAATATTAAAACTGATTCTATATAGTATAAGGTATAATTTTATTATATATAAAGCATTATGTTTTTTTTCGAATAAACTATATAAAATTCATATAAAAATCTATTCGATACAATTTTATTCAAGCTATGTCCAATATTTTGTACAATATTCAAAACTACAAAAATAACTATTAATATTTAAAAATTTGTATAATTATCATCCTGAATTTTATACAGTTCCATAAAAAACAATGAAAATTTTTTTTAAAAAAAATATATTATCAATTTATTTCATTCTTATCGAACAAAAATGATATTACTGAAAGAGTGAACAATCTATTTTTTGTAATACTCCTGCGTCAGTTTGCAGTTGCTCAAGCATTTGCTGCAGCCCGAACCCAATTTGTACTGATCAATCACATATTGGCTGCACGCTTCAATATCGATTATGTCACTGCGGTCAAGGCGCAAATTCCATTTTGTAGGATTGATGGCTCCTACAGGACAGGCCTTTTGACATTCTTCACAATCATCACAAAAAGAATCTGTTATGGATTCTCCAGATTCCAGAGGCATGTCAGTCAGTATTCCTAAAAGAACAACGGCAGAGCCGTATTCCTCACATACAAAAAGAGCCGACCTGCCTATCCAGCCAAGTCCTGATGAAGTTGCAAGAGTCTTATATGGAATTTTTGAAAGGAGCTTTTCCATGTCGCATTCATTTCTCTTCATGGTGAGAGCAAATGCGTCATAGCCATTGTCCTTAATTAGCTGTTCTGCCTTAAGTGAAATTTCGGTGAGCCTGTCCAGTTCTTTATGAAAAATGTCCCAGTATTTCTTAAATTCATCACTCAGCAATGCTCCAATGGCTTTTTTTGGAAGCTTCAAAACAAGAGCGATTGCATAATTAAGATTTGGAAAGTCATCAACATCAACTCTTGCATATCCAACTTTTGAAACGCCTTCTCCAATCAGATAATTTTTCAATGCATCCCCGTCAAACATCATTTAATATTATTTCAACCGTTATATTTATATATAATTTAAATCTTAATAAAATATAACAATAGTTATTTTTTTATGATTATTAATGAGCTTAATTTTAGGTATACCTAAAAATTAGCGAAACATTTATATACTAGTTCTTACAACATTATTAAATAGTGATGTGGAAGAAAAAAAACACATTGCTCATACATTATTAGTCGATAAAACTAATACAATCTCCAAAATTAAATTATTTGAATTAGTTTCCACAATTTTCTAATTCAAAAAAAAACACGGAAAAATCTGCCAAAATTTTCCAAAAAAAAAACAAGTCATAGGTGTTTAGACAACCATAAACACCTATATTATCTCCTTTTTAAAAAAAAAATTAATATTTTCCTTAAATATTAAAAAAAGATTTTGTGGAGAATTCTCCACAATTAAAACATTAACCTACATATGAGTCATCATAGGAAGTATCAGGCCATATAAATCCACACATATGTGAACGATATATGATACAAAGAAATTCTTGGTCTTCATATAAGCATATAAATCAAATATTGATCCGAAACCCTGAATCAGCAATATCTGCAATATTCTTCCGTTATAAGCTGTCACGTGAGTAAGACCGAATACAACCAAAGTAACTATAATTCCCACATATATTGACAGGCTGCGGTTTCTGGTAGATTTGTAGACAAGATACATGACAATGAGCAAAATGAATATCTTATAGAACTCTTCACAAATCAATTGAAGAAACAAATTCACTATAAACATCAAATCAAGAGTTGATGTTAAATTTGCATTTGGAGCAGTTGGATAGTGAACAGCAGCTAAAAGAATACCCAAAACCGTTGAATAAACTATAGATAAAATCAAACATATAACGATTGTTTTGCCATCCCCACGTTTCAGCTTTTTGAAAAATAGGCTATAGTCTCCTTTACAGATATACAATGCAGGAGCAAGCAATACTATAAGGTATATAAGGACACGCAGTGACTTAGGAATTCCCACCAGGTTAGCAAGAATTGCAAAAATAACTACTCCAACCGCTAAAATCCCCCATTCAGCGGAAGACAGTTTTGGCTTGTCGTTATAGAATGGAAAGTCAATTCCATCCTCCAAAAATTCAAATTTTTCCTTTAGATTGAACATAATTATCACTCAAAATATTTGATGATTATATGTTTATTCAAAGTTAAATATAATACTTTATACAAAATGGCTAAAAAAACATAAAAAAAAGTTTAAATGGAATATTCAATTCCATTAAAAAAAAATAATAAAAAAGATCAAAATTATTTATAATTTTGAGCTCTTTGTTCGAAATGTGCTTTAGGATATCCGCAGACAGGACATTTTTCAGGTGCGTTAGGACCACTTAAAATAAATCCGCAGTTTTCACATTTCCATTCGACTGCTTCTTCTTTTGCAAAGACGGTTTCGTCTTCAACGGTAGCAAGTAAAGTTCTGTATCTTTCTTCATGCTCTTTTTCAATTCCGCCTACTTTTTCGAATAAGAAAGCAATTTTATCAAAGCCTTCTTCACGAGCGGTTTCAGCGAATTCCTTATACATTGAAGTCCATTCTTCGTTTTCACCGTCAGCTGCTGCATTCAAGTTAGCGATGGTGTCTGGGATTTCATCATCATGCAAAATTTTATACCAGATTTTAGCATGTTCCCTTTCGTTTTTGGAAGTTTCCATGAAAATATCATGGATTTGAACATATCCTTCTTCTTTTGCTTTTAAAGCAAAGTATTGGTATTTGGTGTGAGCCTGGGACTCACCTGCAAATGCAGCTTGCAAATTTTCTTCAGTTTTAGAACCTTTTAAATCAGTCATAATATACATCTCCTAATATTATATATTAATGTTATTTTATAAAAAAATAGTGATTTTAATTTCTCAGCTGAAATCTTCCATGATAATTGTCATCAGTTCATCATCAGTGATATCCAAATCGCTTGCAAGCCTGTTGGCCTGAGCAGTCAGGACATTTTCAAAGATATTTCTGATCTGGCGGGCATTTGAGAAATTGTCCCCTCTGGTATTGTAGATATCCTCACACAGTCCTTTGAGATACTCATCTGCCTTGGAATCCAGCTTGAGACTTGAATTTTCACACATGCTTAAGAAAATGCCATAGAGCTCTTCAGGATTGTAATCCTCAAAGAAGATATATTTGTTGAATCTTGACTCCAGGCCTGGATTTGAATGAATGAAATTGTCCATAAGGCTAGGATAACCCGCAACGATGACAATCAAATCATCACGATGGTCTTCCATTGCCTTTAAGATAGTGTCAATAGCTTCCTGGCCATATGCGTCATCCTGTTTTTTAGGAGCCAATGTATATGCCTCATCAATGAATAGTATTCCGCCCATGGCACTTTGAATGACTTCCTGGGTTTTGATAGCGGTTTGACCAAGATAGCCTCCAACCAGACCGCTTCTGTCTGTTTCAATAAGATGGCCTTTGGAGAGAACCCCGAGTTTGGAATAGATTTTTGAAAGAAGCCTTGCAACTGTGGTCTTTCCCGTGCCGGGATTACCTGAAAAGACCAGATGAAGTGACATTGAAGGCTGCTTCATTCCTCTCTCCTCTCTGATTTTTCTAATCTGAACCAGATTGACAAGTGAGTTGACCTCCTTTTTAACGGCTTCAAGACCAACCAGCTTATTCAGTTCATCAAGCAAATCATCCAAAGTTTCCTCTTCGGCTTTCGGCGAATCCACCTTCTGGAAAGTTCCGTCATCAATTTTGACAACGCTGTCGTCCGAAAGCAATATGTCTGCAACGACATCAGGCCTTTTTCTGGACAGTTCCTTATAAAAATCAAGGTAGGCCTCATCTCCGTCTATTGCCTTATTTATCCAGTCCTTGGAATTGGCAATGAAGTTTTCATGAAAATCATTGCAGCTTTCACACCCGCTCAGCATTTCCAATACCCTGTCAACATGATCTTCATTAAAAGGCTCCCTGAAGTTGCCTGTGGGATAATCCCTCTTGAATCTGACAATATGTTGGGCCAGACTGTTTAAGAATTCATCCAGAATCCTATAGCATTTTGGATCGGTGAAATTATCGCATTCAAGATA
>JAFZMD010000058.1 GCA_017553445.1 Methanobrevibacter sp.
CATCTTTTAAAACCATGAATAAAACAACCATAAATATTAATATCTATAATAAAAGATTGTACTTCATAGTATATAAAATTAAAGGAAAATAAGTTATTTAAAATTAGAAAAAATTGTGACTTCGTGTCACATCCTCAAAAATGAAAAAAAAGAAAAAATTGTTAATTAATTTTTAACAATTTTTAAATCAACATTTTTACATAACTCAGGTAGAGTTTTGAATGTTAGCCTATTAGCTTCCTTGTTTTCATAATCCAATGCATCCCAGTTTACAAGATTTGGATTTGTTTTTGAAATATCATCTTTTACAGAACCATAAGTCCAACCTAAGTTAACTTTAAGTTTGTACCATGCTTCATGCTCCCTTTCAGCAAAGTAATCTATTGAGTCCGGATCAAATCCTTCAACTGCTTCTCCAGGAGAATCAATGTCAACAATGGAATATCCTCTTTGAGATAGGATTCTAATCAAGTAATCTGCCTGTTTGTAATTTGAATATTTGATGTAATCAGGCAAATCTTCAAATGAAGTATTCTTATCATGTAAATTATGTATTTCAAAAGTTAAAAGTCTGATTTTACTTCTGACAACTTTCAAACCTATTGACTGCATTAAATATGGGATTTCTCTAATCGGTTCACGGTCAAATTCCTTGATTTCTTCAGTTAATTCATCCCATGAAACCAGATATGGAGTAACGAGGTTTTCAACATCTTTTTCTTCACCATATACCCAGCCAGTGCCGATTTTTTCTTCGCACCATTCATCATGTTCGAAAATTGCCAAGTCTTCAACTTCTTCTGATGAAAACTCTGTGATTGCTTGTCTTTCATCATATTCATTTGCAAGCTCACATCCAATCATATCCAATTTAACTGGAATTGACCTTGCCTGTCTGATATTGGCTATTTTAAGTTGAGGAGTTAGTTCATCAAAGGATTTTCTTTCATCGTATTTCTTTTGGAAGTCCTCATCGATTTCTTCACCGTTGTTAATTTTTTCCTGATATTGCTTTTCAATAAGTTCATTGTAGTGGTTGTGAATTAGAATAGCCAGGTTTTCGACATTTCTTAAAAGGATATCCGGAGCCTGAGTATCATCAGACATTCTTTCGTTCAAAGTGAAGTATTGCTTTACGTCAGTAATGATTCTTAAACCGAATCTGAATGCACTTCTTATGGATAGGACGTTATTGAGCAATTTTTCCTTATCTTCAGAAAAGCCTAAACCCATAGATCCGCTTTTAACAATATAATGTACATCAAGGGAATCGTCATCGATTTTTAAGAGCAATTCGTTGACACGGCCTTTCTGCTTATCCTTTATTCCGAATGGCTGTCTGTTCCATTCCTGAAGCTCGTCACATAAAATCAAAAGAAATGCCAAAGGTGATTGGGACGGATGAAGATCCTTTAAACTGAATTGCTTTTGCAATACATTTCTGTAATAGTTATGTAATAAAATAGCTGATGCACTATCTACAATCGGATAGAAGAAAAAGTCATGATTTTTAGAATATTTCTGTATCAGATAACCATAAGAATTTAAAACAAGAATACATGAGAAGAATCCATGGTCAATGAATCCCATTTCACCCATATCAATTACAAAGTGATCAAGATGCTTTGCAACTGCATTTACATCCACATTTTCAAAATCAGTGGAAATCTTATGGGCTATGATGTCTGTTGGCTTAAATAGATTTAAGAACTTGGATTCAGGATAGGTTACAGTGAATTCATCTGCAAAATTAGGATCCATCTTTACAATAGTGTTGAATTCATTAAAGTCTTTAAAATCAATTGCAGTATCGGCACCATAAGTGGAAGAAATTGATTTTACACCATCATTTATGAATTTTTTAAGCTGTTTTCCAATAATTTCAACGGGATATCCGATATCGTGGAATAATGCTGCTACACCCCAACGGTATAAAAATTCCTCATCGGAAAAATCCCCATTTTTTAATCTGTAATATTTTTCATAAGGACTTTTAAGAACATAACCTTTAAAGTATTCTCGGTATTTATTGTTCTGTGCATAAATTGCAATACCTAAAAGAAAAACATTTACGGAATGAATGAAATGATCTCTTTGTTTTTCAATTAAATCGCCAGTGCTTTCTTCATATTTTTTCATTGTTTTAACCAAATCAAGAAGGGTGTTTGGTTCTTTAACAATGCTTACTACTTTTCCATCGTCAGATTTATCTTCAGAAGTAATTTGATAAATCATGAAAAAGGTCCTATAAATTTCATATGCATTATAGGAATTTTCATTATCTAAAAATACGTCAATTCCTGCCTTTAATAAATCCTTGTAGTAATGACCGTTCTTATAGTCATCATACAATACTAAGTTATCGAAAAATTTATCGATATAATCCCTTAAATTGTTTTCATTCATTTTTACACCTTACTAATTTATATCTTCATGAAATTAAATAAGTTTTATTATAAAAAATTTTTAAATCTTTTGCATAGTCAAAAACTTCATCTAAACTCTGCATTTTTGAATATAGTTTTTCAATTTGTTTTTCGCTGAATTTGGAAGTATCTATATCATACATCATAGAATCCAAATCAACATATTCGTCCCAATAATAAATAATTGGTTTTTTAAATACCTTATCATATGCTATCAGATATAACTCTAAAGAAATATCACCATATTCCTGCATTTTATTTAAATCCTTTTCAATCTTTTCGTTAATCCAACTTGCCAAATGATCTACCATGAAAAATGGAATGGCATCACATTTACAGACTTCAGCGATTCTTTCAATTAGCTTTGAGTCAGAATGTTTGAAATATTCATCAAAAAGCCAGAATAATTTTCTCACTTCATCGCTCATCAAATCCAAAAGATCATTTGACATGTCCAATGCTTCAACATCTTCATCAAATGGGCCATTATACAATAAATCACAATAAAAAAGCTTGATGAATGGAGTTAATCCATTATTCTGACTGGAAAGATTGTAAAATAATTTATAAATACTAATCCATTCATCACTGGAAAATTCACATTCCTCAAATAGTTTAAAATCATAATTGGAGAATTCAAAATCCAATTTGAAATTGGATTTGTCAAAAAAATTATCAAATTTCTCAAATATCAATTTAGAATAATCTTTGGATGAATCAAAATCATTTATAAACTCATCAAAAATATAAAATAATGAGATAAATAACTCATTTTTTAATTCAAAGTACTTTTCTAAATCCATATTACCACTAAATTAAAAATTTTAATTGCTTTTGCAAATCCTTCATTGAATTTAATTCTTTTGATAAATCAATGTCCAAATATGTTTTTACTTTCGTATAAAAACTGGAAGCTAAAATCATTTGATTTCCATATAGCTTATATGATTCTACAACATTATGACCAATAACCATATACTTTGCGTCAATTACTTCCAGGAAGTTATCAACATCGCTTTTTGTGTAATGGGTAAAATTATTATACCTATTCCATAAAAAATCATACAAAATGGGACCTGAATAATCACTTTCAAAGATTTTATTAAAGGCTTCAATAGATTTAACCTTAAATGACGGTCCAGAATGAGATAAAAATAGTCCATTTGCAGTTTTTACAAAATAAGGCATTGTCTTGAAGAATTTGATGTAATTAGTCAATGAAGGTTCAATGAATCCTTTCCTATAAGAAACCAGGTTTTCGAATTTTCTTATCAAATCTTCGCCATTTTTGTAAATCTCAGAGTTTACTATGTGAGCCCATTCATGATTTCCCAAAAGAGTATGAAAATTAGGACATTCGGATTTTTCAATAGCGTCATCCAAAATTTCAATAGACTTATCGTCATCACCTACAGCATGAATTAAATCCCCTAAAAATACAATATGAAAATCTGAATCATTTTCATCCCACAGGTTTACATATCTATTGTAATCCTCAAGATTTCCATGAATATCACTTACAACAATCAAACGACCATAGTCCGGCAATTCGATTAGTTTATCATTAAACATATTATCAACCCTCCATCATTTTATTTAATACTTCAATAACCTTTTTTAAATCATACATGGAGTTAAAATCTAAAAACTCCTCTGATTCAATGTTATTCAGTATTATTGTAGGCCTTTTAATATCTTTTTTAGTCATATCAATCCCACATAGTATATAGTCTATTTGAAATAGAATATAAATCAACTAAAGTTTTTTCTTTAATCAAAGCTCGAATTCCTCTCATCAAGTTCATATAATTCTTTTACTATAATGAATAATAAATCATAATCCGAATCGTTAATGGCTCCAAGAGCTTTTTTTATTAATTCATCAGGATAACTGCTGTAAATTCCTTCATAAATCAGATTGAAAAAGCTGTTTTTAATCACTTCATCCCTGTTTAAAGTCACGTATTCTTCAATCAGTTGGCTGTGAACATCATGCAAAACATCAATCTCCCCATTTTCAATCGCCAAATCAAGTTTATCCTCCAAATTGTCAACATCAAATAAATCATCTTTTTTGGCAATGCCTATTTTATTCATGACATTTTCCAAAAGACTGGAAAAGTTAATATCATCCAATGATCTGCATGAAGCGTCATTTATATAATTTAAATATAACAAGGCCTGATTAAGTGCTCTTTTATCTTTTTGTGCTATTTCAAGCATTCTTTCAAGATATTCCAAAATATCATTATCCTCAAAAGCCTCTTTTTGCTTTAAATAATTTATTCGCTTTAATACTTCAATATACTGCCTGAATAATTTTTTATAGGTTATTTCACCGAATTCCAATCTGAAATTATTTTCAAAAAATGGAATTGACATTTCTCCACCAATTATCTTATCCGGCGATTTTTCATCAAGATTTAAAATGTCTGTGCCTTTATAGACTTTGATTGAATAATCATCATCATTTAGTTTTACTTTAAACTCACCATCAATGTTTAACGGCATTTTCAGGGATTCATTTTCGTTTGAAAATTCTATATCGAATCCTAAAAATGAGAATTTCCTATCCGATGCAAATACCTTTCCCGAAACAAGGTCATTTTCCTTATTTATTATTACTGAAAATTCATTTACAGTATTTTCAACTGGAGATTTGTCCAAACTTCCGGCATAAATAGCTGCACCCTTTGCAACAACCGTCAATGGATCAATAGCATATTCCAGAGGAATATCGAATTCTTCCCGAATCAAATCCTTAACAACTGGACTTAAACAAGACCCACCAACCAAAATGATTTTATCAACGTCACCGTCTGAAAAATCGTTTTCATCCAATAACTTGTGGCATAAAGCAAATGTGGTTTTAATTGATGGAGTTATGATTTCCTTTAACTCTTCATTGTTTAAAGTACATGCAAAATCATAGCCATCAAAAAGATTGCTGATGAATATATCTGATTTTAGTGAAAGTGACAAATCTTTTTTGGATTTTTCAGCAAGCAGCTTAAGTTTAGAAAATATTTTAGAATATTTAGGATTATTCAGATTAAAATCATCCAGGTTTAAATCATTGATAATTTTTGGAACAAATGTGCTTTCCACAATTTTCCAGTCCAACGTATTTCCACCCAGATTATCCAAGCCCACTGTTGCAAGCTTTTCAATTTCTTCCCCGTTATCTTCAATAAGGGACACATTGAATGTGCCTCCTCCCAAATCATAAATCATCCATATTCCATTATCCTTATGGGAAGCCTTCAAATCATAGGCTAAAGCTACGGCTATGGGCTCCAAAATAAGATTATGTGACTTGAAACCTGCAAGTTCTGCAGCATCATTTATCGCCTTTGTTTTCATAGGATTTGAATTGGCAGGACAGCAGATAACAACATCCTCAATGTTAACTCCATACTGATTAAAAACAGATGCCCGCAAATCTTTTAAGACTTCAGCAGACAATTCTTCTGGAAACAGCACTTTTGAAGATTTTTCAAATTTAAATGGTATTGGAAAACCCATATTGCCTTTAAATTCAGATACGGCATTTTTTGAATTGTTAAGTATTGCATTTCTGGCGCTTTCACCTACCTGTAGATTATTGTCATCGTCGATTAAAACGGCAGATGGGGTAAAATCCTGACCTGTTCTATAATTTTTAATAATTATCGGTTTGCCGTCATTATAATAGGATATGACGGAGTCGGTTGTTCCCAAATCAATTGCATAATCCACAGCATTCTTTTTAACACGATTAATAGTTTTGAAATGCAATTTCATGTTTTGTTTCCATAATGACAATTTATAGCCATATTTTGATTTCAATCCCGAATCGCAAACAACTGCAAACTCAATCAGGTTGCTTGCATCAACGAGATTGTTCAAGTTAACTAAACGAATTGATTCATTGACTATTTCTTCAAGAGAGAATGTTTTTAATGTATTGATAATATTAGCGTAAGTATCATGAACTTTCACGTTTGAATCCATCAGCTCTTCAAGAGAAATGACCGCCTTTATCAAATTACCGTATTTTGCCAGGTCAATGAAGATTTTCCACAAATCAATATAATATCCATAATTGTTCACTATATCCGGATTATATGCAATGGCTTCCTTTAACATGTTGGAAGATAATTTATAGTTTTCACCGCGCAGATTTATGCTGAAGGCCTTTGAAATCAGTTTAACATCAGGACGCCTGGATTTCCACATACGTAAAGTTTCACCGTAACACTGCCTGACATCATAATCTTCAAGGACTTCCTTTTCCAATATCTCAATAGCTTCATTCAGTTTATTTTCACATTTAGCAAGTTCAAATGCCTCTTTAAGATTATCATTTATAATATATTGGGAGTATTCATCAACATAATCGTTTTTAACAGGAGCTATCTCATCCATTGAAAATTCAGCCATTACCAATTCAACATCCGCTAAAAGTTCCGATGCGTCATGATATCTGTTTTCAGGATTTAAGTCTAAAGATTTCAGGACAATTTCATCCAATTTTTTGGGAATTTTATCATTATATTCGCTTGGAGCTTTTAAAGTAGTATTCCACGGTTTTCCGCCAAGAATTTCTTCCAGGCTAAACTCATCAATGTCATAAGGATAATTATTCGTCAGCAATTGATAAAAAATAACGCCTATGGCATAAATATCGGTTTGGGTTGAAACTACTTTTTTAAAACATTCCGGAGCCATATATGGCCTTGTTCCAGCCACGTCAATATCTGAAATATCAGTGGTTACTTCCTTTGCAAAACCAAAGTCGGAAATTTTAATTACAATGTCCCCACAGGCATTATAGCTAAGCAAAATATTATTTAACTTCAAATCCCTGTGAATTATAACTGGATTTGAGGAGTGCAGGACATTTAAACCATGAAGAATCTGCTTCATCAAATTCAAACATCGATTGATTGACATTAAAATATTTGAATTAATAAAAGAATTCAGATATTGCTGCAAATCTCCTCCGGGAACATATTCCATTACAAAATAAGCTTTATTCTCATTTGAATCCCTGGAAATTATTCCAGCATCATAAATACTGATGATATTTTCATGCCTCAGTTGAGTTGCAAGCATGACTTCATGAAAAACTTGCCTGTTATTTGAATAATCTTGCAATGGCTGCTTGATTATCTTCATTGCACGCAGATCATCTAAAAAAACATGTTTAACCAGATAAACTTCGGCAAAAGATCCTTCACCCAAGAATTTTTTTACTTCATATTGGCCATTGAAAAATTCTTCAACCATCTGTTTAGCTTTATTGAAGTCCAATTAACTCACCAAGTTAAAAAGAGCATCTGCTTAAAATGAACAATAAATTACCGCTCCCCTAGCACCTTTGGATAATTTTAAAAATGAATTGTTTTTCAATTTGGTAGCTACCCCATTTGGAATTTTCCTACCTGAAATGAATGTTCCGTTTGTACTTGATTCATCTAAAATATGCCAGTGGTCATCCTTATAAAATAGCTTTAAATGAGGTTTTGAAACACTGGAAACGGTTGTATATTCATTATCCAATAGAATACTGAAAGATGCCAAATCACTTTGTTCAAAGTTATCCTTTCTTCCAATCAAAACTGTTTCATTTTTATGAACTTTAAATGATTTTCCTTTATCCACACCGCTGAATATTGTCAAAACACAATGTTCATCATCCTGGAATTTTTTATTGACGTTATATAACTCAAAAAAGGACAAAAGTCCTTCTGATAAAAAATTAATATCCAAAAACAAATCTTCAAATGCGTCCCCTTTCAGCACATAACACTTGACTTCCCTAAGACCGACTTTATTAGGTACCTCTTTTTTAACGAGGACTTCTTCTATTAAACCAGCTTGCATCAATTGTTTTAAATGCTGGCCCAACATCTGTGGAGTAATGTTAATATTGTAATTATTTAAAAGATAACTGTTTATTTCACGAGAATATAAAGGATCTTTTTTAAGATTATTGTCTTCATCGGCATATGTCGTTTGAAAATCACGTAAAATTTCTAAAATGGAAAATCTGGCCGGATTATTTACTGCAGCCAATTTAACGGATATTAAATCCAAATCATTTAAATCGACAACTTCTGTTTCGATACTATCACCCATATAATATACCCCACAATATTTTTAAGAACTTATTTATAAATTATCTAAAAATAGATATTTAATAATTACTAATTAATCACCTAGATAGAACTACTTAAAACATCATGATAGTCTTTTAAATCTTTTTCACGTAAATTTAGATTTTGCATTAATTCACAGACCAATGCGTCAAGAATGATGAATGCAGAAATTTCAAATGCACATCCCATTAAAATTAACTCCAATGGGTCTAAATCGCCTTCCAATTCAATGCAGTTTTGAGGAAGAGATTCTATGATTATTTTAGCATCAGAAATACCTGCAAGGTCACAGTCCTCACTACCGCAGATACTTAAAAATTTAACATTATCCAATTCTGAATCACCAATAATCTCAGTAATGGAATTGGATTTGCCTGATTTTGAAACCGTAATGATGATATCCCCATCATTAATCCAAGGTGTAATCGTTTCACCAACCACATAAACATAATAACCCAAATGCATCAGTCTCATTGCAAAGGCCTTAGCAACAAAACCAGATCTCCCCGCACCTACAAGAAAAATTGTAGTTTTTGGATTTTTTGAAGTCCTTTTATTCGAAGCAGTTTTTATAATCTCCTTGAATTCCACAATAGCTTCCTTCTGATTTTCCACAACTAATTTGCATCTATCTGCATTTTTTAAAATTTCATCTAAAGACAAATCCATATATTTTAACTGAGACATATCAATCTACCTATTTTAAGCTTTAAAATTATAAACCGGTTTTGCAATATCTAAAACATCAACAGAATCATTGATATTTGATAAAATTGATTCTGCAGGTTTATATGCCATTGGAGACTCATCAAGAGTACCTTTGCTAATGGATGTTGTGTAAATTCCATCCATTGTTTTTTCAAACTCTTCAAGAGACAAAATATTTTTAGCGTCAGAACGTTTATATAAACGGCCGGCACCATGAGGAGCAGAATAATTCCAATCAGGATTACCTTTTCCCTTACAGATTAAAGACCCTACAGCCATATTGATTGGAATGATTAAAATTTCATTCTTACTGGCTGAAACTGCACCCTTACGCAAAATCATCTTATCCAAATCTATATAATTGTGAATGGTTGTGAAACTCTTTGTATAGTCAATACCATAATTACTCAAAATGGTGTCAATGATAGCTTTACGGTTCAGTGATGCGAAATCCTGCATTATCTGCATATCATGCAAGTAATCTTCAAATAATTTACCTTCACAGTAAATGAAATCCTTATTGGAAGCCATGTTATGGAATCTTTTAAACTCTTTTAAAGCCTGATTCTGATAATACTCACAAACGTCAGCGCCGATTCTGCGGCTTCCGGAGTGGACAACCAATATCAAATCGCTATCAGAAGTCCTATTGACTTCAATGAAATGATTTCCACCACCTAAAGTACCTAAATAAAAGTTACCTTCACTTCCTGCTTCAAGTTCGAAATAGCATTTAAGCCTTGTTAAATCCAAATTATTCATAAACTTATGGGGCGTGACTCTTTTTTCATATCCGTGAGGGACTTTAGTGCGGACAATATCATCAAAACGTTCAAAGTCGATTTCATCAGCATCCAAATATACAACTTCCATTCCGCAGCCAATATCAGATCCTACAAGGTTAGGAACAACCTTATCCTCGATTGTCATTGTAGTTCCAATGGTACAGCCGGCTCCAGGATGAATGTCAGGCATCATGCGGACAGTTTGGCCTTTGGCAATAGGCTGATTTAAAAATTGGATAACCTGAGAAATGCTTTCGCTGTCAACATCATCAGTAAAAACCTTTGCAGTTGCATATTTTCCCTTAAGTTCAAACATGTTTTCACCCCCATACAATAATTATTTAAATATTTGATTTGTATAGTATTTAAATTAAATAAATAGATTACTTTAATCGAGTTATATTACAAGCAAATTAAATAAAGCAATATGTCAATAATTAAAAGTTTCAAAGATGCAATCAGTGGAATAATCAATACAATTCCAACTGAAAGAAATTTAAAAATACAAGTTATAATAATGATATTTGTTATTGCGGCAGGCTTAATTGTTAGATTATCTAGTATAGAATGGATCATTTGTATTATCATATTTGGACTTGTAATAAGTGCCGAATTATTCAACACTGCAATAGAAAAAACATTAGATTACATTAATGAAGATTACTGTGACGAATTTAAATTCATTAAAGATGCTTCAGCCGCAGCCGTTCTGGCTTTAGCCATTGCATCAGCCATTATCGGATTGATTATTTTTGTTCCAAAATTGATTTAACCTTTTTTAACACACGACAGATTTCTAAAAAACACGCATCATAAAGCTCATAATCTCCGCCAACCGGATCGTTGATGTCTATAGGATATTCACCAATGAACTGTTTAATCGTGCGAATTTCCAAATCAGGATAATATATATGAATTTTAGATATATGATTTTGCTCAAACGTTAAGATCAAATCCATGTCTTCAATATTTGAATCTTTAAAGTTCGTTGCTCTATGTTTTGACAAATCGATTCCGTGAGATTTGCAGACATCGATTGTTTTTTGAGAGGATTTCATGCCAGTCACGGCTATAACCCCAGAGGAGTAAACTTCAGCCCCATCATAGATTTTTTTAAATATTGCTTCAGCCATTGCACTTCTTGAAGTATTTCCCGCACATACAAACATTATTTTCATTTTAGATTTCATGATATCATCCCATTTAACTAAATATCTAATACTTTAGGTTTATTTATCGCCATCCTGCTTTTCAAAAGTTTTTCTAAATTAGTTAATCCCACCATTTAAGCACCTATAGAATTAAGTTTATTTTAAATTAATATAAATAGTTGAAAGTTTCTTCTTTATCTAATTAGATGAATCAAATTCCATTCAGTTATATTTTTATAGGATTGTTAGAAATTTTTAAATTATAATTAAATTAAATTATTTTATATGGGACATGATTTTTCAAATCAGGACTCTGAAAATTTAGACAGACTAATACATTCAGACATTAAAGAGATTACCCTGGAATCCGACATTGTTTTAGATTCCGCTGAAATCAAAATCGATGCTGATGATTTGGTTATTGATGGTAACAATCATATTATTGATGGTGATGGTAAAACTCAAATTTTCCACATTACCGGAGATAATATTATCCTGAAAAATATTATTTTTAAAAATGCCTATTCAAAAAAGAGCGGTGCGGCAATATCTAATTTTAAAAATAACTTAACCCTAATAAACTGTAAATTTATTAATAATGCTTCTTTTGAAGGTGATGGAGGAGCAATTTATAACTGGAAAGGTTATTTAACCGTTGATGGGTGTGAATTTATTGATAACTCTTCAAAAAATAATGGGGGAGCAATTTGTAATGGAAACTCCATGGAAATAATTAACTGTAACTTTTCAAATAACTATTCGCAAAAAAATGGATTTTCAGTTTTCAACAATTCCGATTCATCTTTAACTTTAAAGAATTCTAAATTTGAAAGAGATGATGAGACAATTTTACAAAACAATTATTTGAATAATGAAATTTTCAATAGAGGAATTATAAACATTGAAAATTCTGAAAAAAATATTCTTAAGGAATTTATCAGATATGGATTTTTACATGTTATTTCAGATGAAAGCAGACCTTTTAGACATCTTAAAAATTTGATTAACAAAGGCGAAAAGGAAATTAATCTGAATTTTGATATTGAATTTGCAGACGGTGATGAAGAAATCGTCATTGATGTTGATGATTTAATTATTGACGGTAACGGCCATACAATCGATGCATTGGCCAAAATAGGTATTTTCATAGTTAACTCCAAAAATATCACATTAAAAAATATTAACTTTAAAAATGCCAATTCCAAAGAGGGAGGATTGTTGATTAATGAAAACAGTTCCATTAATTTAATCAATTGCAGCTTTGAAAATAATATTTCAGAAACTGGCGGAGCCATCAATAATAAAGGAATACTTAATATAGAAAACTGTAATTTTGAAAATAATATCTCTAAAAATGATTTTGGTGGAGCAATAAACAATAAAGGCGAAATAACATTAATTAAAACTAATTTTAATAATAACATTTCCAAAAGTGCAGGGGGTGCAATCAATAATTATAATCATGCTGATTTGGAGGAATGCAGCTTCAAATCAAACATTTCACTAAAAGGGGGAGCGATTAACAACATAGATTCTGGTTTGATGAACATTATCAAATGCAATTTTGAAAAAAATATTGCATTTAAACAGGGCAGCATAATCTTTAACGACAAATACATGAATTTGAAAAACACTGATTTTTCGGATAATTTTTCCAATGAAAAATGCCATGCAGTTTATCACAAAGGAGATGAAGACAGCGAATTACTAATTGAAAACTGTAAATTTTCACACAATCTCACAAACAATAGTTTAATATATCTTGAAGAAGGTTTTTGCCGAATTTATTCTTCTAAATTTGATATAAACGATGGTTATTATTGCATTTATAATCAAAATGCGAATTTAAGATTTGAAAAGTCCAAATTCATTAATTTAAATAAAAAAGCTATTTTTAACAATGGAATTTTGAATATTAGAAAGGAAGAGAAAATAGAAAATCAGATAGAATTAGGTGAAAATAGCCAAGCATTAAGTTATATCGGTGAAAAAGTTCCAAAAGACTGGAAAGGCTTTACTTATTTAGATAATTTGGTTCACTCAGGTTCTAAATATTTAAATTTGGATTCAGACATAGTAATGCATTTTTCTGAGCAAGACTTTTATGAAAGTGGAATTGAAATTGACGTTGATGACTTAGTTATTGACGGGAATTACCATACTATTGATGCCAATAATTTTTCAAGGATATTTATAATTTCTGCTAAAAATATTGTTCTTAAAAATATCCGATTCAAAAATGGAAAATATTTTAAAAACAAATTTGACGGTGAAAATGATGGTGGAGGTGCAATATATGCTCTTCCAAAATCTTCTATTGAAATATATCACTGCATATTCCTGGAAAATAAATCCAGAGAATCTGCAGGGGCTATATTAAACAGATCAGAATATTTAAAAATTAACACCATTCGCTTTGAAAACAATTATTCTAGAAATAAGGGTGGCGCAATACTAAATGAAAATTCCTCTGTTGAAATGACAAAATGTGATTTCATTAAAAATTTTTCTGAATGTTGCGGCGGAATTTATAATGTGAATAGTCAATTAAAGATGTGTGAAGCAATATTTAATAACAATTCCGCCAATAAATGCGGTGCATTTTTCAACCATGACTCTTTTGTTGAATTTATTGATTGTAAATTCATGAAAAATTCCTCTAAAGATTGTGCTGGGGCCATTTTAAACTATAAAAATTCATGCCGATTCAAAAATTGTGATTTTTTAAAAAATAATTCGATTGAATCTGGAGGAGCAATCTTTAATAAATCTGGCGAGATAACTTTAAACGATTGTAACTTTTCTAAAAATTCATCTGAAGAAGATGGAGGTGCTATTTTTAATCTTGAAGGATGTTTTAAGTTGGTTAATTGTAATTTTAATAATAATCATGCTTTAAACCGTGGCGGATCTGTTGAAAATAACTTTAACTCGAAATTATGTCTTTCCGAATGCAATTTTTTCAAGAACCATGCAAAAGATGGGGGAGCAATATCAAACATGAAAAAATGTAATTTAACAATAAAAGATTGCGATTTTAAAAATAATGATGCCTTAGAAAATGGAGGAGTTCTTTATAACTGGTATGGGTTTGCAGACGTCAACACTTCAAATTTTATCAATAATGAATCAGAATATGCTGGAGCAATCGATAATTATTTAGGATGGGTTAATATTAAAAAATCCAATTTTAAAGATAATAATGTTAAAAAGAATGGTGGAGCTATTTTTAATGGAGGAATGTTAGAATCTCTTGATGATTGTATTTTTGAGAATAATCACTCTATTTTAAAAGGAGGGGCCATCTATACAACCAAAAGCAGTTCAGGCAATATTTCAAAACCAAATTTGATTCCAATGGTGCGAAGGGCAATGGTGGATTGGGTGGAGCAATATTCAATAATTCATTTTCTAATGGAAATGAAAATTTTTCCCTTGATTTGATTCATTGTGAGTTTGTTAATAATTATGCAAATGACAATGGTGGAGCTATTCTCAATAAAGGCCATGTAACTTTAAATAAATGTGACTTCATAAATAATAAAACTAATAAATGGGGCCAAACACTAAAACATGATGGAGACAATGCAGAATTTTCAATGCGAAATACTGAATTTGATGATGAAAATTTCGAAAAATAAGAACGTATATTAATGTAAATTATTTAACATTTTTGTGCAGGAATTCACCGGATCATATAAGGCGAAGAGCTTCAAACAGATGAAAAAATTTATTTAAATGAAAACCATTATCTAAATGCTAAATTTTCACTTTTCCTTTTAATTTATATTCATATTAATGAACAGTCCCATTTTTTCAATCCACCTACTTATTTTTCCTAAAAAATAAGTCTTCATATCCATCTAAAAAAGACGGTTAAAACAAAAGCTTTATTTGACTTTTATATTACCGAAGTCAAAAATCCAATTGAGGTGATAATATGGATGCAATCATTAACGAGTACAAAAAACATGGTGTAGATAACTTCTACCGACTCCATGGAAACGATTATGAAAATCCTCACAGAGATATTGTTGAAAATATTATCATGGAAGCCAAAAGCAAATGGAACATCCAAGGCAACGTTTTGGATTTGTGCTGCGGTTCCGGAGAAGTTTCAAATGTCTTGAAAGACTGTGATGTCGAAGGCCTTGATCCATACACCAGTGAACTCTATGAAAAAAACACAAACAACAACTGCATTGAAATGACATTTAAGGATATCGTTTGCAGAGGGCTTGAAAAAAGATATGACAATGTAATCTGCTCCTATGCATTACACCTATGTGAAAGGTCCATGCTTCCCATACTATTATACCGAATCAGTGAAGTCAGCGATAATCTTTTTGTAATTACACCTCACAAAAAACCGGATTGTGATGGGGAGTTCTTCAAAGAGAAAGAAAGAATGAAAAGAGAAAGAACAACCATTATCTGGTATGAGAGTAGAATTGCTTGATGAAATAATTTGCTTTATGTGATTTATTAATAAATTCGGCTAAAGCAACTAACAGGTGTTAAAGAATGAGTGAAATTTGTAAAACGAAATATAACCTAAAACTGTTGAAAACCATAATATTTGCCTTAACCTATTTTATTTCACTTATTCTTTCAAAATCATCACAATTATTTAATTATTTTGATAACGAGGGATTAACATGTTAGAAGAGTATATTGGAAACAAGATTAGGGAAGCATATGATTTTATGCAAAATGACACTGAAAAAGCTTTAAATATTTTTGATGAAATCCTGGAAATTGAACCCGATAACATTGATGCTTTAAACGGCAAAGGTTCCAGTCTGATGAAATTGAATAGGTTTGATGAAGCAGACCAGTATTTTAACCACTCACTATCAATTTGCAAGAATTCCTCCGCTCTTCTTAACAAAGGCATTATTTTTAAACAAAAAAACGATTTTGAAAATGCATTAACCTATTATGATAAAGCCTGTAAAGTCAATCCCAAACTAGAAAATATCGTAAATATATTGAAAAATGAAATTACAAATGTTAATGATGAAATAGATTTATCCGAGTTTAATGATGAAGCCAATGAGTTGATAAAACAAGGCATTGAATTTAAAAACCAGAAAAAGTTATGGGATTCGCTGGACTCATTTATGAGAGCTATTGAAGCTGATGAAACTTGCAAAGAACATGTGAATGAATTGATTGGTGAAATAAAAAGCATTTTTCAAAAAGAATTCTTATATAATGACGACCAATTCAATTCAGACAGCAAAATCGACAGATTAAAAATGCAAGCATTGAGAGCATTGATTAAAGAAAACAATCCCAGTAAAGCATTGACACTTATGGATCTTGTTTTAGAGCTGGATGAAAATGATATAAATACGCTAAACCATAAAGGCGGAGTATTGTTTATCTGCGATGAATATGAAAAGGCGATTGAATGCTTTGATACGTGTTTATCGATAGATAAAGATTATTCATATGCCCTTTTTAACAAGGCGTTGGTGCTACGGATTATGAATAAACTGCCCGAAGCGCTTCAATGCTTTGATGAACTTTTAAAAACACCACAAAATTATAATAAAGTAAAACCATACCAATTGGAAATCCTCGACAAGCTTCATGAAGAAACACAACATGATTTGATTTTAACCTGACATTTTCGCTAAATCCAATCGATTATTGCATGAGATAACTCACTATTTTTTACATATGCAGTTGAAACACCATTTTATAATCGCATACATTATAATTGTTTTAGGAGCCTTGAATTATTATTTTTGTAAAATCAAGTGATTAACCACCCAAAGACAAAACTTTAGATAGTAACAAAAAGTTAGCATATAAAGAAAAACATTTAAAAAAGCAATTATTGATAAAGCATTTCCTTTATGTCATTTATTATATCAAAAGTTTAATATTATCAGTAATAATTAAATAAACAAATTTTGAGGTGATAAAATGTGCGGAATCGTTGGATGCATTTTAAAAAATAATGAAAATGTAGCACCGATTTTATTCAAGTGCATTTCTAATTTGGAATACAGAGGCTACGATTCAATAGGTTTAGCCACTTATGATAATAAAATTAATGTAAAAAAAGCAAAAGGTAAAATCAAGGAAGTGAATGATGAATTAAACTTCGAAAATATGGCAGGCAAATATGGAATTGCCCATACAAGATGGGCATCAGCAGGCAGGCCAACTGACGAAAATGCACATCCTCATCTTGATGATACCGGAAGGATTGCTGTTGTTCACAACGGTACTCTGGAAAACTATACCGAACTTAAAAATAAACTGATTGAAGAAGGCCGCAGCTTTGAATCATCAACCGATACTGAAGTCATTCCTCATCTTATTAGAAAATATGTAGATGAAGGTCTTGATTTGGAGCATGCGTTAAGAAAAACCATTGAAGATTTAAAAGGATCTTATGCTATCGTTGCAATCTCACAGGATGAAGTGGGAAAAATCGTTGCAACACGTAAAGATTCCCCTTTAAGTTTAGGATTTGGAAAAAACGGTTATTATGTTGCTTCAGACTCACCTGCCATTCTTGAATATGCTCGTGATGTCATAAGGCCAAAGGAAGGTGAAATTGCAATTCTAACAGAAGACGGCATTGTAATTCATGATGAAGATGATAATGGGGTGAAAAGAAAACCTACAAAAATCACATGGACTGCAGATATGGCTAGAAAAGAAGGTTATGAATACTTCATGTTAAAAGAGATTAACGAACAGCCTTTAGCCGTTAAAAACACATTAGGTCAAAAAAATAATGTGAAAAAAATCATTGAAGAAATTGGTGAAGTCAAAAGAATCTGCTTTGTTGCATGCGGAACGTCTTATCATGCTTCAATTACCGGCAAATACCTGATTGAATCCCTTGCAGGAATCCCATGCGATGTTGTAATTGCATCAGAATTCAAATACACTGCAAAAACATGGAATGAAGAAACATTGATGGTATTTATCTCACAATCCGGTGAAACCGCAGACAGCCTTACTGCATTGAGATATGCAAAAGAAACTTCACACACATTAGCTATCGTTAATGTAGCCGGTTCAGCCATGTGGGAAGAAGCGGATTATGTCATTCAAACACAGGCAGGCCCTGAAATCGGAGTGGCAGCAACAAAAACATATCTTGCACAGCTTACGGCAATCTATCTTTTAGCAGGAACAATTTCAAAAAATGATGAAATCATTGATCAGTTAAATGAGGTTCCAAAATACATTGAAGAGGCAGTTGCAAAAAGCGATGAAATCAAAGCCCTATCCAAAAGATATAACTTCGTACATAATGCGTTTTATCTTGGAAGAGGTTTTTCATACCCAATTGCTCTTGAAGGTGCATTAAAATTAAAAGAAATTACTTATGTTCATGCTGAAGGCTATGCTGCAGGAGAGTTAAAGCACGGCCCATTAGCATTAATCAATGAGGACATGCCTGTAATTGTAGTTATCCCTCCAGGCGATGACTATAATAAAACATTGGTGAATTTAGAGGAAGTCAAAGCACGTGGAGCCAGTGTTTTAGCCGTGGGAAGTGAAGGAAATGAAGATTTAAAATCAAAATCAAAGGAAATGATTTCAATCAATCCAAAAGTTCCAGATATCCTTGCGCCTCTGGTTTATACCGTACCTTTACAATTGCTTGCATACTATGTAACCGTTGATAAAGGATTTAACCCAGATCAGCCTAAAAACTTGGCAAAAGTAATTACTGTTTAATGAAGTAGAAATACTTCATTTTTTCTATTTTTCAAAAGAAGTTAGTAAAAAAAGTTTAAACTCAGTAATCAGCATAATAATTAAAAAAAATAGCTTGAAAAAGTTATAACTTTCAAGCGTATGATTTGTAAGACAATGGTCCCAATTCTTTAGCGATTTTCCTTGCACGATTACGCAATTCAAAATCAGGACACTCCCTTGATATTTTACGTAAAATCTTAGCATCTTTTAGATAGTAATGAGCGATTGTCAATCTTAACTCCCAGTCGCAGGAATTAAGTGCAATATCTTCTAAAAAATCTTCTCTCCACACACCATTAAAAGCACTCCATCTGATTTCTTCATTTTCATCATTAATGGCAATGTATGATAATACAAACTCATTTTCAATTCTTTTTAAAGCGTGTTTTTTAATGTCATCATCTTCACTACTGAAAAATATATCAATGAATTGCCTATCATCAAAAGAAAAAACAAGGTCAAAATATGGGCTATCCTTTACCTGTATAATCGTCCAGGAAGCGAAATTTAAAACCATGTCTTCAAACATGTTTCCGGTTGATTTAATCTTATCCGCATATACTTTATTTCCAAGGATTTTAAATTCCATTTCTTTATTGGACGGATCTTTAATTTTTAAAGTTTTATAGAATTTTTCAAAATTTACTTTTTTACCCACTTTTTCACCTCACAACATTATATATAAAAATTTATTTTAAAAACTATTTAAATGATATAAATCAATTACTTTAATCAGCCGATTAAATTATTTAAGATACAGATAATGATTATTTGACTCACTAAACTGGAAGAAGCCCAAGAATTCTTACACAAATGATAAAACAGGTTAAATCAAAACTTTAGCAATAAAAGACTTAAAAAAAGAACTTTGAATAAGGATAAATTTGATAACATATTTTGACACATCCTCATTCAAAACTAAAAATACGGAATGTAATATGCCGACTAAACATCAAAAGATGTCATGTAATATTATGAAAGATAGAATATATGAAACTTTTCATCTTACTTCTAAACCCAATAAATAAATAAAAAACTTTCAATGATTTATAATACTGTTAATACATATAATTAATATGGTGAAAAGATGTGTGGAATTGTTGGATGCGTTTTAAAAGAGAATAAAAATGTAGCGCCTATTTTATTTGAATGCATTTCTAAATTAGAGTATAGGGGCTATGATTCAGTGGGATTGGCTACTTTTGATGATGTGATTTATGTTAAAAAGTCTAAAGGAAACATTGAAGAATTAAATAAAACTCTCAATTTAGCAAACCTGCCCGGAAGATATGGAATAAGCCATTTGAGATGGGCCAGCGTTGGCAAGCCGTCAAATGAAAATACTCATCCCCATCTTGATGAAAAACATTCAATAGCAATTGTCCATAACGGCACTCTTGAAAATTATGACGAACTTAAAAATGAATTAATTGATGAAGGTCATGTATTTTACTCTGAAACAGACAGTGAAGTTATTGTTCATTTGATTGAAAGATATATGGATAAAAATCTGGATTTGGAACATGCATTGAGAAAAACCACACAACATCTTGAAGGAAGTTATGCGATTGCTGCAATTTCTAAAAATGAACCTGGAAAAATTGTTGCAACAAAAAATGACTCTCCATTAAACGTGGCTATGGGTGATGAAGGTTATTTCGTTACATCGGATCTCCCAGGCACCATTGAATATGCAAGAAACGTGATTAAACTGAAAGATGAGGAAATTGCAATTTTAGATGAAAATGGTATTGCCATTCATGATGAAACCGGAAAAGATAAGGATTTGAAATTTACATACATTGATTGGGATTTAAAAAATACTGAAGTCAAATCTTTTAAACATTTCATGATTAAAGAGATTCATGAACAGCCCCATGCAATAAACCAGACATTAAAGCAAAAGAACAAAATTCAAAAAATCTTTGATGAAATTGGAGAAATCAAAAGAATCTGTTTTGTGAGCGAGGGAAGCTCTTATAATGCATCAATAACGGGAAAATACCTTTTTGAATCACTTACCAATATTCCAACAGACGTTGTTAATGCATCGGAATATGATTACACTTCAAAAACTTGGGATGAGGACACGTTAGTTATTTTTATTTCACAAATGGGCGAAAGTCCTGACATCATTAGAGCATTCAGACAAGCCAAAAAAACATCAAAAACACTGGCTGTTGCAAATGTCTCTGATCCAACTATTGCAGAAGAATCAGAAAACTTTATTCAAACAATGGCCGGACCTGAAATTGGAATGTGTGAAACGAAAACATATATTGCACAGTTAACAGTCATTTATATGATTGCAGGAATACTTTCCCAAAACAATGCCATTATAAATGAATTATACCATATCCCAGCATATATCTACGAAGTTCTCGAAAAAAGCGATGAAATTGAAGAACTGACTGAAAGATATGCATTTGAAGATAACGCATTGGTCATAGGGTCCGGATTTGCATATCCGATAGCTCTTGAAGGATCATTGAAACTGATGGAAACTGCAGGAATATATGCAATCAGCTGTGGTGGAGGCGAGTTGAAACAAGGAAAACTTACATTAGTCAATGACAATATTCCAGTTATTGTGGTTGTTCCGCCAGGCAAGGATTATCAACAGACAATGAATGACCTGCTGCAGGTTAAAATGTTTGAAGGCACCATATTAAGCGTTGGGCCGAAAGATGATGAGGAACTAAATAACATTTCAGATTCCGTAATTGAAATCAATCCCCAAGTGAGAGACATCTTCGCCCCGTTGGTTTATATCACAGCCTTGCAACTGCTGTCATATTACATTTCAGTGAAAAAAGGTTATGATCCGGATAGGCCAGGAAAAATAGTGGCGGTATAACATGCATAATGCTTAACAGATGCACCAATAATTTTAATACTTGTCATTAAAACTCAAATAATTTACACATTGTTTTGAATTATTATCAGTCGAATAACATTAATCAATTTAAAATCAGGAGGATATGTAGGTATGAACCATTCAAACAGCAAAAGTTTTGGATTTTTATCTTCATTAATCAGATTCTCCGGGGAAATTACCCTGGATTCAGATATTGTCCTGGAGGATAGTGACATCAAACATTTTGATGATGGAATTTACATCCTAAAAAGTGGCATTACCCTAGATGGGAATGGACATACAATTGATTGCAGAAATAAGGCAAGAGTGTTTTACAACATTGGTCAAAATGTAAAAATGAAAAATTTAATTTTTAAAAATGGAAATACCACCAAAAAGGAAGGAACATATTCCCAAAGAAGATATGGGGGAGCAATATACAATCTCGGAGAGATAACATTTGAAAATTGCAAATTTTATGACAACCAATCACATTCATTTGGTGGAGCCATAACAAATCAGGACGAATCCATTTTAAGATTATCCCATTGTGAATTCATTAATAACAGCTCCCATGAAGCGGGAGCAATATTCAACAAAAGCATTTTAGAAATAGACAACTGTTTATTTAAAAGTAATTCTGCAGTAGGCTATGGTGGAGCCATAACAAATGAAGGTTTTTTAAAAGTAAACAATTCAATTTTCTGTGAAAATAACTGCGGTGAATCTGGCGGTGCAATAAACAATTATATCGCATTATTAGAATCGAAAAATAGCAAATTTATTAAAAACACTTCAATATATCGCGGAGGATCCATTAATAGTTTCAGTGGATTTTTAAAACTAAAAAATCTTAAATTCATAGAAAATAAATCAGCGCGAAATGGTGAGGATAATTTAAGAAATATTGGAAGGAACATCAAAGCCATGAATTGTGAATTTAGATAACTACATATGCTTGGATGCAATCCTTCTGATTTCTGCATCTTCATCATTTAATGCCAAATCCTTTAAAACATCCTTATTCTTAATATTTTTAACGGCAATACGGCGAGCAAAATAATTTGATGATGAACGAGCAATTTCAATAAATATCTCTTCAGATTTTATCCTGCTAATTGCAGCAAATATCATATCAACAAAATGTGAATTGCAGCAGATTTTTAACAATGAAGATTCCTTATGAATTTTTTTAATGGCCTTGCGCCTAATCCTCCAATCATCAGAATAACAGACCCTAACTAAATAAGATTCCCTTCTAGTATAATTAATTATAAAATCAACATACTCAGGAAAGTCAAATGCAATTTCTTCCAAATATTCATCATCTGTTAAATTTATTATGACCTGTTTTCGAATAATAGAATCATTTTCATTGTAAAAGATCTCTTTTAAAACATTATTATTTCTAATCTTTGAAGTGGCTTCTAACCTGACTTTGTATTGCGAATCATTTAACGCCAAATATTCAAGAAGAGAGTAATCATACAAATGAGATACTGCAGCACAGCGCAAATCCAAATTATCATCATTTAATGCAATTGTGCGAAGTAATGTCTGATCAGATACTTTAGAAATAGCAGAATATCTAACTTTAATATCTGAATCATATAATGCCAGCTTAGCAAGAACCTTTTGATTGGTAATTTTTCTTATTGCATGAAACCTGACATTGGGATTTGAATCATTTACAGCAATATCATCCAATATTTCTTCACTTTGAATTCTGTCAACAGCTTTTTGTCTAATAATGCCATGACAATTAAACCTTGCAAGAATTTCTAAAATTTCCTGACTTTTAATTATTTCCACAATGTCTTCTTGTTTAAAATCCTTTAATAAATCATATACCAAGTCACTGTCAGATATTTTTTCTATTGCCCCCATTATAATTTCTTTATTTTTGGAATTGGTCACAATATCCTTTAAAATATCATTATCTTCAATTTTATTTATAGCTTCAAGACAAACTTCAATGCTGGAGTCATTATTAGCTATATGATTTAAAATCAAAACATCATCAATATTTCTACAGGCAACTTGGCGAACATAAAATTTAGGATGATTTAAAGCTAAATTAATTAATAGATCTTGATTTTTAATCTTTTCTGTGATTTTTCTATTGACAATAACTGTTGAAATATCATAAGTCAAATCATGCAAAATGGATTCTTCATTGATTTTATCTAAAGCATCTAAACGAAGAGATGTGGGTTTTTCTTCATCCTTTATGATTTCAAGGACATCCAAATTATGGAGATTTTCTACAATCTTTTCCATATACTCCTTTATTTCATAAAAACACATTTCATATATTAATAAATCCCCACCGAAAGGGTCTTTAATATCCAGATAATCCTCTTCACCAGCATACTCCTTAATTGTATAGATTTCCAAATTAGGATATGATTTTCTTAAGCTATCGCGAATATCTTGGGTTAATGTCAATATCAAATCATCATCTTCGATTTCCAAATCATGGAAATTTTTAGATTCATGATTTTCTAAATCAAGATTATTGAGTTTGCAAATTGCAATTGCATTGTCAGCAGCTTTTTGACCGCCATATGCTGACATACCTGCTGATAAAACATCAATATCTGTTTCAAATGATTTGAATATTGCTTCAGCCATTGGACTTCTGCAGGTATTACCATGACAAACAAAAACTATTTTCATACTATCAAATCCAATTTAAAAATTTATTATTTCATTTTCTTTAATTTTTCGCCACAACCATTACGTCTATTGAAAAAGTCCCATTTTCCAGCCATTAAAAAATTTAAAAAAAGTTGAATGGAAAATTCAACTTATTGTTATTGTGTTTGAAACGGATGCGCCATTAGCATATGCAGATGTTATAATATATTTTCCGGCCATTAGATTAATGTTTAAACTGGCTATACCTTCATCATCAGTTATCTTATTATAGAATACTCCATTGATGTTGAAGATTATTTTTTGATTTGCATATGCTTTGCCGGTGCCGTCAACAAGTTTGGCTTTGAATTGGGTTCCATCCTGATACTTCATATTAACATCACTCGCCGTTAAAACCGGTTTAACTGTGATGCTGTTGGAAGCCCTTAACCCGTTGTAATTGGCCGTAATGATATATTTTCCTGGCGGCAAGTTAATATTCATGTTTACATAACCATTTTCATCAGAATATCTTTTATAGAACACACCGTTTATGTTAAACTCAATACTGACATTTTTGCCTACAGGATTTCCTTTTTCATCAAGCAAGCGAACCCTGTAGTGAGAATCATTTTTAAAGTACTTTGTTAAATCATAGTTTTCGGTTATTGTAGGTAAAACTGTGATTGCAGTTTTATGATTTTCGCCAGTGCTTGGATTTTTAGCGGTTAAAATATATTCCCCCGGATTTAAATTAATATTCATGCGGGCAATACCATTATCATCAGTGTTTCTTTTATAAAAAACACCATTAATATTGAATTCCACTTGAGTGTCTTTAGCCAATGGCTTACCGTTTGAATCCAAGAAAGTACCCTCATACTGAGTTGCATTTCTATACATTTTTGTGAAATCACCAGCAATGATAGTATCTTTAATGGTAACTGTTGATTTGGTCTTAAATTCACCGCATTGGGTTGTTACATTGTATTCACCGGAGTTTAATCCCAAAGCAATAGAAGCTTGGCCGTTATCATCAGTAGTTTTTTCATAGGTTTTGCCGTTGACAGTGATTTTAACGGTAGCATTTTTAAGAGGAGAATTATTCTTATCATATACCGTTGCAACAAAGCGTTGAGAACCGCCATAATACTTTGTGACATCCGGTGCGTCAATTCGGACAAAAGGATAAATATTTACTGTGAAAGTATTGGAGTATATGTCGCCAACCCATGAGCCGTCTTCATAATATCCGTTATTGTATTGGACTGAAACCGTATGGTTGCCGATAGACAATCCGTGCAAGGTTTCACTGACGGTACCGTTTTCCATACTGTAATAATTTGGCTCACCGCCATCAACAGAAATGTATGCGAATGTATATGGGCTTGCAGGAGCATTTACCGTTACATTGAAATCCTCATCCTCTTGCACTTTATCCGGAATGTCGACTGTGATATTTTTACTGTTTTTTATAACAGACACTTCCTGAATTGAATGATATTTACCTGATCCTCCAGTGTCAAATTCCAAATAATACTTGTTTAAACCTATTTTGTTGCTTGATAAATCTACACTGGAACGGCCGCCATCAATTACTCCTGAAACTATAAGTTTTCCTTTAACATCACCGGAATAGTCATAAACATCGAATTTTCCGCCATATACCCATTCATGAGTTATCATGGAAAATGAAAACTCCTCACCCTGACTTACGTAGGCAGGAGCATTGACCGTAGGAGTGACGATGATTGTTTCTCTAGCAGTTAACGTACCGAAATCATCTCCAACATAAGTGGCTGTAAATGTGGTTTCACCGAGATACTGTACATTCCAAGCATAAATTGTATGGACAGCATATCCTTTTGAATAAGAAACATCGAAAACATGATCATTGTAGCTAATAGTCAGTTTACCTTTTGCTTCACGAGGCAGGTATATATAAGCAGTGTTATCATTCCTCAGATATTGAACATAACTGTAAAATCCCAATTCAAGTTTAGGATTGGCTGTAGGTTCAAATTCGGCCACCAAAACATTTTCCTCTTTCAATACTTTAGCAGCACCATTTTCAGTGAATGTTATTTTAATATCATAAGTGCCATAATCGTCCAATAAATCAGATGCTGAAAGATATCTGGACCTGTTTCCTGAATCTGCAGTCCCCTCAAAGCATCCGTTCAAAACATTGTAATTCATCTTGCGGGTACCGTTTACAAAAACTTCCAAAGTTCCATTCTTTACATTATTTGAATCAATGATGATGAAACTGGCCATATTCCAATATTCCTGTTCACAATAATAAGGATTTGAAATATAAATGTCAAAATCTTCCTTTTCATTTAAAGTTACTTTATCATCAATTAACATATTGCCCTCAAACTTAACCTTAATTTCATATTCACCATAATCCAAAGCCAAATCATCAGGACAGATTGATTTGGAACATATGTTATATGTACCGTTTTCATCTTCTTCAACAGCGAAATGACCTTCAGTAAGAGGAACATTAAGTTTATCGACATTATCTACTGAGATTGTGAAAGTTCCGTTCTTCTGACAATAGGAATTCATATAAATTAAACTGGCCTTATCCCAATCCCATTTGCCATAGCTATAATCTTCCTGAACATATACATAAAAATCTTCATCGTAGTATGACCCATCACCTAAAATATCTGCTGAATCATCTACAAGAGAAAAATTGTCATTACCAGTTGCAATTTCATCATTTTGAGCAAAGTCAGATGCACTTGCAACACCCAGAGTCAGCATCGTTATTAAAAATATGCCAACGATTAAAAATTTATATTTCAAAAAATAACAACCCCCAAATTAATTTATAATAAATATTTTGTACTATTTATATTATAAATTGATTAAAGCAATTACTTTATACAACAATGTATAATGAGCATCAATAACTTTGAGTTCATTTAGGATTGTTTATCAGTGCACAATCAGAACACACCAACCCCATTATCCCATAATCAAATTCCAAATTAGATCCCGAACAATCCCTGCAGACAGAATCATATTCCAAAATAACATGACCGCAATTTCTACAAAGCAACTTTGAAGATTTTTTATCATAGATTACATTAAATTGACCGCAATTTCTACATTTAAACTTGTTTAAATCAATATAAGGTGAAAAATCTGTAAAAATATCATCGAATGAATTTTCCAATTGATTGTGCCAGTTGCTGTAAAATTCCATTTTTACAAAAACACTGCAGTTTTCAAACATCTTTTCAAATTCACATTCCTCATTTATCTTCCAATCCTTAATTGAGCCTATATCTTTTATCTTTTCACAACGTTTGAACATGTACTGCATGTTTTTAACATTTTCTACATCAAAAGATTCCAAACCGTTAACAGTTTCCAGATTAGTGCAATATGCAAACATTCGGCTTAAATCAGATATGTTACTGGTATCCCATGAATCCAAACCGGAAACAGTTTTCAAACTTTTTAAATCATAAAACATACATTTTAAAGAAGTTACATTGGATTTAACATTTAATGCGACAATAGCTTTAACATTTTTTAATTGATTATGTCCATATCTTGAAAATGAGAATTTCTTGTAAAAAAAGTAATTGGACAAATCCTCCTTTTGAGATAAATCCAGACTGATATAAACGATATCAGCCAAATCTTTCACTTCACTAAAATCTGTGAGATTTTCACCATTTTTTAATATGATTAAGCAATCAATGCCATCCAATTCATAAATACTTTTTGTAGTTGTGTTTAACTTTTCAAAATCAGCCAAATCTTCATTGTAGAAAAAATCACAATCATATTCCATGATTAATATTATGTTTTTATGAAAGAAAATGTTTTTCTTTAATAGAATAAGTCTAAAGAATTATTAAAAAATATGTTAATTGAAATAAAGAAATGAAAAAAGAGAAAGTAAAAAAATACTTTCTCAAATTTTAAATCTATTTAGCAGGAGTTACATCAAGACATAATCCTGCTGCAACAGTTTCACCCATGTCCCTGATAGCAAATCTACCCATTTGTGGGATTCTTTTTGCTTTTTCAATGCACATTGGTTTAGTAGGTCTAATTTTTACAATAGCTGCATTACCGGTTTTTAAGAAATCTGGGTTTTCTTTTTCAACTTGACCAGTAGATGGGTTTAATGTTTTAACTAATTCAGTGAAAGTACATGCTACCTGGGAAGTGTGGCAGTGGAATACTGGAGTGTATCCAACAGTGATTACACCAGGGTGTTGTAAAACAACGATTTGAGCTTCAAATTCTTTTGCAACAGTTGGAGCGTCACCAACGTGTCCTACTACATCTCCTCTCCTTACGTCATTTTTACCTACACCCCTTACGTTGAATCCAATGTTATCACCAGGTTCAGCAACAGCCATGTCTTCGTGGTGCATTTGAATAGATCTTACTTCACCGGATACACCGGCAGGTTCAAAGACTACTTTTTCACCGTTTTTCATGACCCCAGTTTCTACTCTTCCAACGGTAACAGTTCCTACACCAGTAATGGAGTATACATCTTGAACTGGAACCCTTAATGGTAAATCAACTGGTTTTTCAGGAGCAGATAATTTGTCAAATGCTTCAAATAATGCATCTCCTTTGTACCATGGGGTGTTTTCAGATTTTTCTTTAAGGTTGTCACCTTCAAATGCGGATACTGGAATGAATGCTACTTCGTCAGGGTTGAAACCTACAGTTTTAATTAAAGCAGATACTTGTTCAATTAATTCGTTGTATTTTTCTTCAGAGTAATCAACTAAGTCCATTTTGTTGATTGCAACGATTAATTGCCCGATACCTAAAGTTCTGGATAAGAATACGTGTTCTTTGGTTTGTGGCATTACACCATCGTCTGCTGCTACAACCAATACGGCTGCATCTGCCTGGGAAGCACCTGTAATCATGTTTTTAACGAAGTCCCTGTGTCCTGGGCAGTCTACTACAGTGTAGTCGTATTTTTTAGTGGAGAATTTTTGGTGAGCTAAATCGATAGTAATTCCGCCATCTCTTTCTGCTTTTAATGTGTCCATAACATTTCTGAATCTGCTTTCTCCTTCATCTAATTGTTGTTCTGCGATTGCACCAGCTTTTAATAATACGTGTCCAACTAAAGTGGATTTTCCGTGATCTACGTGTCCAACAAATGCTAAGTTAATGTGTTCTTTTTCTTTTACCATTATTATCTACCTCCTTTTTAGTCAATTAACAAAACATTTAGAATAAACCTATTTTCCAATCATCGCCGACTTCTTCATCCTCTTCACATTCTTCATATGATTCTTTGAAAGATGAAACGCTATCGAATAATGCTCCAAAACCTGCAGCACATTTTTCATAATTGGCTGAACGTTCTCTTTCAATACCAATGCTTGATGCTTCTGCATAGGAATCGATGTCAGCACCGATGAATAAGAATTCCCAATCATGATTTTTGATGAGATTTTTAACATCAGCTCTGGAATATTTTTCAGATGCATTTTCCAAACCATCGGTTGTGATGACAAATAAAACTTTGTTATTTACTTCTTTATCAAAAGAGACAATAGTATGACCAACTGCATCCAATAATGCTGTACATCCACATGCAAAATATTCTTCACTTGTTAATGCCTCCACATCAGCTATTGGCTTTCTAGTGTATAGAATTTCATATTCATCATTGAAGAGCACAAGAGTAACGCGAGTATTTGGATTTTTAACTCTTTCTCTTTGAATAAATGAATTAAATCCTCCAATAGTATCTTCTACAGAATCACACATGGATCCGCTTTTATCCAAAACGAATATCAAATCCATATCGACATGTGAAGCATTTTCATTTGTAACAACATTCTTTTCATTTATCTTTTCAAATGAATCTACAGTTCGTTTCATATTTTACCTCCTTAATATTGATTTAAAGTTTTATTCTCCAGATTAATCCAGAAAAATGAAGATTATGCATCTCCAATACATAATATCTTTTAAAAGACATATAAATCACGTAAAGGAAATGCTTTAAATGAAAATTTAATCCAGCTCTTTTTTCCAGTCGCTTCCTCTAACCTGTTCATCATTTTCATAAGACCTTTTGAATCTTGAAACATCATTGAATAATGCACCAAGACCGGCGCTAGATTTATGGAATTTAGCTGCACGATATCTAGGAATTCCAAGATTTCTTGCTTCGGAATATGAGTCAATATTTGCTCCAATGAATAAGAATTCCCATGGCTTTTCATTGATGAGTTTTTTAACCTGATCCTTTGTGAATTCCTTTGAAGCATTTTCCAAACCGTCGGTTGTAATGACAAACATGACTTTTTTACATACTTCACCGTCAAGTGAAACAATTGTCCTTCCAACTGCATCAAGAAGTGCAGTACAACCGCCTGTGCAATATTCCTTATTAGTTAATTGCTTAACTTCATCAATTGGTTTTCTGGTGTATAAGATTTTATATTCATCATCAAAAAGAACTAAAGTTACACGAGTATTTTTATTATTTGCCCTTTCCTTTTCAATGAATGAATTGAAACCGCCAATCGTATCCTCTTCAATATCCCACATGGATCCGCTTTTATCCAAGATAAATACTAAATCCATGTCAACATCTTCATTATCATTTAAGCTATTGAACGATTTTACATTAGTCACATTTTTCAAATCTGAAAATAAACCCATTATTTTCCTCCAAAATTTTTTTATATCGCAACCATAACAATTTTTTGATTACGGAACGGTACCGACAGGATTTGAACCTGCGAATTGCCTAGACTAGCAATCTAGCGTAATCGGCCTGACTATACGACGGTACCAACATTTTGAATAGGGATAAAACCATAATATGGATTAAATCCCCATATATGGCAGAAATGAGAACGGAAGGATTTGAACCCCCATCAGATGGTCTGGAGCCAACTATGCTGCCGTTACACCACGTCCTCATTCAGTTAGATGTACGGGCAGAGATTTGGAAGCAATCCTCTTCTTGCAAAGAGGCATTTTCCATTAGAACTGCCCATACAAAATGCTAAAGTCGGGAGTCGAACCCGAATCCTAACCTTGGAAGGGTCATATGCTACCATTACACCACTAAAGCAACTAATAGGTCCGGTGGGATTTGAACCCACGTCGACCGCTGATCAGGCTTCCAGTTTCCCAACTAAAATACGGACCTATATACAAGACAAATATGCTGAATCAAACCAGAATATTTGCCTTGAAATGATTATATACCACCATTTCACCACCAAATAGGTCCGATGGGACTCGAACCCACGACCTCACGCTTATCAGGCGCACACTCTACCAACTGAGCTACGAACCTATATTCATTCATCAAAAGGTGATGCCCGGAATCGAACCGGGATAGAACAGCTCTGCAGGCTGCCACCTTGCCAATCGGTCACATCACCAGGGCGACATATGGGATTTGCACCCATTCCACAAGCTTCACAGACTTGTATGCTGACTCATAACACTAATGTCACCATACCCATAAAACGGTGAAACCGGGAATCGAACCCGGATTAATGGGCTGACAACCCATCATACTAGCCGCTATACTATTTCACCAAAACTCCTGAAATGGAGGTATTGAAGTATATCTTCAATACCAAAATCACCTAATTTCCTGCTGGTTAAATGGTCATACCGGGAATCGAACCCGGGTTAACGGATCGAAAGTCCATTGGGATTGCCTCTACCTCATATGACCTTAATTTTGGATTGAAGTAAAAACTCCAATCCCGGAGATTAAATAATGAAAGATTTTTACCAATTATGGCAAAGTTTGGCAATAATCCATTTGATTTTTCAAATGGATAATCGGGAAGATGGGACTCGAACCCATGAAAACTCGGTCTACAGCCGAGCGTAATAGCCACTATACCACTTCCCGAAATATTTATAGGCTTGAAGGGATTCGAACCCCCGACCGTCTCGGTGTAAACGAGATACTCTCCCACTGAGTTACAAGCCCAAAAAGGGTAAAGTGGGATTTTAACCCACGACCTTCCGGTTAAAAGCATGTGCATTCAACCATTCTGGCCACTTACCCAAAGGGAACTGAAGATGAAACTTCAATCCCCAATTCGATTATTACATAAGGCATTTTTAAGATTATTCATCTTAAACGGACATAGGAGGCTTCGAACCCCCATCTCTCGGTTAACAGCCAAGTATTTTACCTGTTAAAATATACGTCCATTAATCTGAATAGCGAAGGTCGGATTCGAACCGACGGTCTTGAGGTCATGAGCCTCCTGGGTTAACCACTACCCCACCTCGCTATATAAACCATGCATTAAATCACACAGCTTTAAATTAGAGATATAAAATCTTAAAGTAGTCCTGTCTAGAATCGAACTAGAACTATGGGTTCCAAAGACCCACGTGCTTACCATGTTACACTACAGGACTATTAAATGGGGAAATCAGGATTTGAACCCAAATCGAATGCTCCCAGAGCACCCTTGCTACTAGATTACACCATCTCCCCACATGAATGGGCTGCACCGGATTTGAACCGGTGACAAGGGGCTCTTCAGGCCCCCGCTCTCCCAGGCTGAGCTAACAGCCCAAATTAATATGTTAAGGCTAAAATAAAAAAAAAACAATTGCCTGAAAATCATTTTAAAAAGCCAGCAAATTATCACAGGAATAATTTAAAAGCTAAACTTCAACAGGAAATAAATTCCTACAGGACAAACCTAATTTTTTAAATTTTATGGTAATTTGGTAGACTACCATAAAAGTAATGGGATGATTGATCTATTCATTACAGCTATGGCAGCTACTTTGATTACACGGCCAATACATTGAACTAAACATAATTTCTCACAATATATAATTTATTTTTGAATATATATAAATCACATAAAGAAAACACTTTACGCAACAATATCACATGATCCGAAAAGCAACAGCCTAAACGAACCATACCAAGTTTACTATATACAATAATCTAAACTTAACGATATATAAATCACATAAAGAAAACACTTTACGCAACAATATCACATGATCCGAAAAGCTACACTTTTCCAAATCATACAAATAGGTGCGGTGGGATTTGAACCCACGGAGGACTATACCGGCGAATCTTAAGTCCGCCCTCTTTGACCAGGCTGGAGTACACACCTATACAACATATGAAAACGCCATGTGGAGGATTCGAACCTCCGGTATCTAACGATACGCTCGCTCTCAAGGCGAGCACCTTCGACCACTCAGCCAACACAGCAAAAAAAATAGGTGCGGTGGGATTTGAACCCACGGAGGACTAAACCGGCGAATTTTAAGTCCGCCCTCTTTGACCAGGCTGGAGTACACACCTATACGAAATCTAAAAGCCATAATTACAAATGTAACACTTAAATCACATATATAAACGCCATGTGGAGGATTCGAACCTCCGGTATCTAACGATACGCTCACACTCCAAGCGAGCACCTTCGACCACTCAGCCAACACAGCACAAAAATAGGTGCGGTGGGATTTGAACCCACGGAGGACTAAACCGGCGAATCTTAAGTCCGCCCTCTTTGACCAGGCTGGAGTACACACCTATACAATATTTAAAAGCGTTACATGAATCATATCATAATAATTTTCTGAAATCAAACATATTACTATAACAAGCAGGTATGGAGGGATTTGAACCCCAGAAGCACTATGCATTTATTTTTCAGCCACTCTTTGGCCTGGCTTAAATACATGCCTAATAATATCCTTGATAACCAACGTTAATGGAAAATTAAAACTAATATATGAATTAATTTAAAATAATTAATGTCAAATTTTCCATTTCACCAAAAATCTAAAAATGAGCATTCATGACAACAAACTAGCTAGCAAATTGTCATGTGCCAAATGCAAACAAACAGATTTAGATCTTACGCTTGAAGATCTTTTAACCAGAATTACACTACAAATTTTACTAACCATTATTATCACTACTTTTTATAATTTATTATCTTTTTAATTTTTATACGGACCAATTATTTTCCGCTAATATAATATTTATTTATACCTTTATATAAATCACATAAAGAAAACACTTTATACGACAATACCACATGACCCGAAAAGCAACAGCTTAAACGAACCATACCAAGTTTACTATATACAATAATCTATACTCAGAGACATATAAATCACATAAAGAAAACACTTTATGCAACAATGAAATCAACTACAATTAAGAAAACACCTGCTTTAAAGCGATTAAATAGAGCATTACCATTACAAAAATGAAAGGTGAAAATACAAGAATAGCTTCCCAGTCTATATCCGGCAAAATAATACCTCACAGTGAATTTTTGTAATTGGAACTAGTAGAAACTAGCTCCAATTTCGGTTGTTGCATTATGCAATTCTTTTGTTTTTACAGTGATTTGAACAACATCCTCATCACTGACAGCCTCTTTTAACTCAACAATCAATGTTTCGATTCTTTCAACATCTGATAGAGGAATTTGATCTCTAAATTCGGGATCAAAGATGAATTTTTCAGCAGCATAAATAGCGGAGTCTGCATCATTTCTAAGTTGAGCTAACCTGTATTTTTTCTCATCTGCTTCCGCATATTCATTTGCTTCCTCAATAGCTTTTTGAATTTCACTATCTGACATTTTCATTGAAGAATCAATGATGATTGACTGGTTAATACCTGTTGAAAGTTCTTTGGCAGTTGCATTTAAAATACCGTCTGCATCAATTTCATAGGTAATCTCAATTTGAGGAACACCTCTTGGAGCTGGCGGAATTCCATTTAATAGAAATGAACCTAACTGTGCATTATCATCTGCCATCTTACGTTCACCCTGAACAACATTTACATTTACGCCAGTTTGGTTATCCTGAGCGGTTGAATAAATCTCACTCTTTTTGATTGGAATGGCTGTGTTTCTAGGAATGATTACAGAGGTGGAACCGTCTGAAACTTCAGTACCTAAAGATAATGGGGTTACATCAACCAAAATTAAGTCACCGATTACCCCATCAATTACACCTGCCTGGATTGCTGCTCCCTGTGCAACACATTCCATCGGGTCAATTCCTCTTTCAACTTCTTTGTCAAGATATAATTCCACATATTCCTGAACGATTGGCATTCTGGTAGGTCCCCCGACAAGGATTACCTTATCAATGTCTTCTGAGGTCATTACTGCATCATCCAATGCCCTTTGAATGGTTTCACCACCCCTTTTTACAATTTCCTCTACGAGTGATTCTAATTTGGAACGATTAATTGTAGTTATTAAGTCCAATGGCTGACCATCATCATCAATTGCAATGAACGGCAAGTTGATTTCAGTCTCAACAGTATTGGACAATTCAATTTTTGCTCTTTCAGCAGCTTCCTCCAATCTCATTTCCGCTTTGGCATCATCCAATAAGTTAATGCCGTGTTCATCATTGAACTCATCTGCAAGATATTTCTTCAAAGCAAAATCCATATCCTTTCCACCAAGCTGAGTATTACCGCTAGTGGATTGAACTTCAAAGATTCCATCTCCGAATTCCATGATTGTTACATCCAAAGTTCCTCCACCCATATCAAATACCAAAATGTTAATGTGCTCATCTGAAATTTTATTCAAACCGTAAGCAAGGCTTGCTGCTGTTGGTTCATTCAAAAGCCTTAGCACGTCAAGACCTGCAATCTTACCAGCATCCTTAGTGGCGGTTCTTTGATTATCATCAAAATATGCAGGTACGGTAATTACGGCTTTTGTAACTTCTTCTCCGAGGAATTCTTCAGTATCCCTTTTAATTTTTTGCAGGATAAAAGCAGAAATTTGCTGTGGAGTATATTCTTTTCCCTGAATTTCCACAGTATAATCTGATCCCATTTTTCTTTTGATTGCTTTGATGGTATCTTCAGGATTTGTAATGGCCTGTTTTTTTGCAGGCTCTCCAACGAGCAAATCCCCATCTTTAGTGAATGCAACATAACTAGGGAACGCTTTTCCGTATACGGTTACGCCTTCTGCACTTGGAACAATAGTCGGCTTTCCGTCAATATATACACAAGCTGCAGAGTTACTTGTTCCCAAATCAATTCCAATTATCCTTTCGTTTTCACTCATTTTATTCCTCCTTTATTTTAGTTTCATCATATAAAGACTTTTTAATAAATAATCAATATCCTCATTTGCTCCTTTGTATTCCAAATATTTTTTAAAACAATATATCGCCTCATCCACAAATTCAGGATAGTAAAAGCTTAAATCATATGCTATGCAGGCCTTATTCAGGAAATAAACATCCTTGTTTCTAAAGTATCTGAGACTGCCGGAAATATTATTGCAATACCTGTATGCCAATAGCTTATAATCCGGAGACTTGAACTTTGATAACAATGCTGCAAAATAAAATTTAATGTTATATATATTGTAATAATCAGTCGGACAGTTTTTTAATGCAATATCCAAAAAGACAAAAGCATCATGGTAATTTTCACGAACAATGGCTTTTTTGGCCTGATTGAAGTTTTGATTTGCTACATTAATACTGTTTGAAACGTTTATCTGAAATTCATTGCTTTGCCTTGCATAATTAATATTTCTTTTGGAAAATTTATGGACATTTCTTGCTTCCATTATGTTGACAAAACGATTGAAAGCACTTATTCCATAAATAGGATTGTAATTATCGGTTTTATTGTCATCTATGAATTTGAACAAACCAGTCTTTTCATATAGTGGGATGTCTATTTCGCCTTCCAACTGTTCGAAAGGGTCATAGCCCAGAATTGAAATAACACTCTCCTTAATCTTATCCTCTGATTCAAGCTCAAACATCCTCACAATATCCTCATCATTTAAATCAAGCTGCTGTTTAATAATCTCTTTAGTCAAATTCTCCTTATATGAATCCTTTAAGTAATGCATATGAAAAAGCAAATCTTCATAAGGCATTGTTCTTAAGATAAATTCCACCTCATCTTTGGCCAATCCGTAAAATCTTAATTCACGTCTGAACGCATCAATGTTTAATGACTTTTTGCGCCTGTACAATTCATTTTCTCTCTGTTTGAAAATCAATCCAAACTCATAATACTTACGGATTTTTGAGAAATCCTCATTATCCAGTTTCTTAAAGTATTGGAAATATTTTCTGGCGCTTTCCTCCTTATCATATTCCTTTAAGATAATTGCAAGATAATACCAGTAATTAGCATTAGTGTTATCAAGATTAATAGCATCCACAAGAGAACGATAGGCATCAACCCATCTATTTAAACCAATTAATGATATTGCACGACCAAACAATGAGTCAATATGATGTTCATCCATTGTTAATACAAGATCAAAGCAATTTAAAGCTTCTTCATAATCCTTAAGCTTATTTAGAACCTGACCTATATCCTTTCTTATATCAAACGGACATCCTTTTTCATCAATTGCCATTTCATAATAATTCAAGGCGTCTTCAAATCTGCCTTTTTCTTCCAATTCTTTTGCATATTCAATTAATTTTGACATTATTAACCTCTGACTTCTGAAAAGATCTGTTTGAATCGATATAATTCATCATAAGAAAAGTTAATCTTGATATCTATAAGATTCTGTCTTAAAACTGAATTAATCATGTCAAATTTTTCATCATTTTCTAATACCACTTCACTTTTGAATTCACAACCTTTGTTTTTAAGTATAACACGGTCTGATAAAAACTGCAATTTAATTTCTTCAACCATTTCCTTTGTAAAGAATCCATCCAGCATATAAATAATGTCACTGGCTAGAGTATTTCCAAGTTCGACTGCTTTTTTAACCTTTTTTTCGTCCAATTCTTCATTTTCTAAAATAACATTAAATGACTCATAATTCTTATACGGTACATAATTACATTCAACTGCATGTGCACAATATTCATTCATCAAACGCCAGTAAGTGTCATGGGTAATTGAATACCATGAAAAAGCTTCAATAGTATCACTATTTTGAGATTCATAAAGATACATAACAGTATTTTTGAAAATTTCAAATAACAAATGATGGGCCAATTCATGAATCATTGCTGCAATTTGAATTGTTTTAAGATTATTTAAATCAATTCTAGCTTTCTTAAATCCATAAGTCCCCTTTATGATATTGTCATCTGAATCATATGTAAAATCCAAATCGATGAAATGTTGGCTGAACTCTTTTACTTTCTCAAAAATATCTGAATTGGTAGATACTTCAGTAAAATTATCCAACACAATATCATCCAGGATTTTTTTATAGACAATTGAATTCAATCCTTTTTTAGACAGCAATTTGATATTTTTATTTGTTGTGAAGATAACCATATTGTCTATTTTATTGGGATAATTGCCTATTTCCAGGTCGTTTGGACTTAAATTTATGAAATTTTCAATATTTTCTTTTAACTTAATATATTCATTATTATTTTGATCAATAGAAACTGCTCTTTGGCATGCTCTTAATGCTTTTTTATAGTTTGAAAGCCCAATAGACACTTTAGACTTTAAATACCATGCATATGCAGAATTACGATTGATATGAATAGCATTTGAGATTGAATCATCTGCTTTTTCAAATGATTTTTCATCGATGTATTTTTCACATCTCCTAACCTCAATTTCAAATGTTTTTTGACTGCCATCCATAAAAATATTTAACATTTTATAAGTACTTAAATTGAGTAAAGCATTTGCTTTCATCAGCCTTTTACTGAATTTGCCTTGTTTACAACATCCTCATAGAAGTCTTCATCCACACAGTCGGCATCCAGTTTTAATGCTTCATCACACTCTTTAAGTGCAAGCACATAATATCCCAGGTAATACAGGCAATATGCATTACCTATGATTGGATTTACATCCATTGAATCAAGTTTTAAAGCCTTGTTAAAACAGACCTTTGCCTCTTTGATTTTAAAATCCTTAATTAAAGCAAAACCCTCATCACATAAATCCATTACTTCAGGCAAACTTTCATGAGGCCTTAAAATATATCCGCAGGCATCACAAACATCATCATCATCAGAATCTATGATTCTTCCACAATTTTCACAAATCTCATATGATGACAATTTTCTAAAATCAAAATCACAGAATGGACAAATTACAAAAAACGGATTAATCCGATAACCGCAACTTGGGCAAGTCTTTGACTTATCCCCCTCCAAATACCTATAATCCTTACTGTATGAAGAGGCATTCCTTTTTTTGTAATCCATCATTTCACCTCATTGGCCTTTGCCTTGACTTTTCTATGAAAGACCCTATCAATGGACTCGATATCCATATTGATTGCTTTTTTACATTCTTTAAATGACAATACATAATAACCCAAATAATACAGGCAATATGCATTACCTATAACAGGATTGACATCCTTTGAATCAAGTTTTAAAGCCTTATTGAAACATACCTTTGCATCCTTAATCTTGAAATCTTCAATATAGCCAAATCCTTCATCACACAAATCCGTGACTTCTTTTAAGGATTCATGAGTATAAACGGCATCTTCCACATCAATGCCTATCAGTTCATCGTAATATTTTAAAAAAACAGGATCTATTTCAAAACGGTCAATATCATCAATCAATTCATAGGAATAATCCTTTTTACCCAGGCAATTAAAACAATAAGCCTGACAAAGCAAAGCTTCAATATTATCGCTTTGGATAGTTAAAACCCTATCAAAAAATAATTTGGCTTTATTAAACTCGCCTTTTTTAATTAAATTAGCGCCGGATTTTAAAAGAGAAGGAATCTTACTCTCTTCAGATACTTTGGGAGTTTTTTTAACAGTATTTTTTGCCTTAAAAGAAACTGCATTATAAAATTCATCAGGGACAATTCCCTCTTCAATGCTTTTAGCCTTTTCAGCCATTTCCAAAGCTTTCTGGAACTCGCCCATAGCATCAAGGCATACTGCTTTTGCAAAAATTATTGGGGCATTATCAGGATTTTTATTCAATAAATCATCAACAACGTTGTTTGCTCCTTCAAAATCCTTTTCTTCAATAAGTTCATGCACTTTAAATAATAAAAGCAAGTCATTTAAATCCATTACTTTCACCCCCAGATAAAAATATTTTTAGGATATTATATAAGTCAATGAAAGCAATTCATTTATTTAAAAAAAAAGTAAAATTATTGGTATGGGAAGTTGAAATCATTGATTCTAACTTCATTCATGAAGTTGACTCATCATCTTCAGAATTTTCAAAAATCATACTCATTAATGCAACAGCCATAAACCATGAAGACAAATCCTCATCAATCGGATTATAATCAGTCATCCTTTTTCTATATTCCTCTCGGGAATAATCCTTCAAGACTGTTTGAACGAATTCTTCATCAAATATTCCATCCATTAACAGTGCAGCTGCAACCAAGTTAGCATCTTGTGGAAATTTTTGAGCCCATACAAAGAAATACAAAGATAAAACATTGCTTCGGCACTTAAATTATATGCTGGAAACTCAGTAACAACAATAGCTTTAAGAGATATCAAACCAGAATATTTGTATGATAAGTCATGGCATTCAGATAAGTCTTCACTGACATATATGATATCTGCCTTATTTTCCACATCATCCCAACTTGTTAGATTGCTTGCGTCATTTAAGATTATCAACACACCGAAATCGCCCAAATCAAAAATACTTTCACTCGTCGTATTTAATTTTTCAAATTCCTTTAGACATTTAGTTAACGTGATTTCATTATTTGAGATTTTACCGTTTAAATATCCGATATAAGAATCCTCTAGTTTTTTAAAAGACATGTTTGCCTCCAAAAACATTCATTTAGGCAATTCATCCCATTCGCATATACTAAAACCGTCACCGTCAATAAACACAGAATACAACTTGTCAAACCCTTCATCGTAGCTTGGAAACTCCAATTTTGCATAAGTCGATTTGACACCCTTATCGGGAATGCGAGCTCTGCCTTCCCTTTTGGCATTTCGCTTGAGACAATCTTCTATCGATGATTTAAAAAAATATCCGTGAATTTCATAATCCGTATCCTTTAAAAAATCGAAATATTTTTGTCGGACTTCCCTTGTGGGATTGGTATTGTCGACTACAAATGACTCGCCATTATCAATGCATTTAGTCAATAGCGTATTTTCCCTACTTCTCCTTTTTAACGTATCCAAGTTAACGTGAACATAATCTGAAAAATATTTATTGTAAAATGTTGTCTTGCCGCTTGCCTGGATGCCGATAAAGATTACAGCTATTTTTTCACACATAATATCAGTTTAATATTTTAACAGGAAAATTGTAAAATTTCTACTATTCTCATAGAACTACAGCTAATTTATATTTTTAAATTTTTAATTATATAAATTAATGAAATAGACTAATTTAATGAAAACATTGAAATATATAACCAAAATTACTTTAAATTAAGATGAAATTTTAATCTAAAAGTTTCTTCAACCTTTCTTTTGCGGATTTGCGGACAAATCTATTCTCATCATTCTCAATGACATTTAGAATGAATAATTTATCTTCAATATGCCAGATTGCATTTACACGAACCCAAGAATGAAGATTGGTTTTTGCAATTTCTTTTAATTTTATTTCATCATTGACATAATTAACCGCCTCATTTCTTACATATTTATCATTGTTCGTCAGTGCAATATCAATCAAATCATCCTGATTGGTTAACTTTCTTACATCCTTTACACTTATCACCATTCTACCTCTTTATTATTAAAAAATTTAGATAACCAGATATAAATAAATGAAAACTATTGCTTTATGGGTCTGCAAATATGCAGCAGGACAAAAAAAGTTAGATTTAAGAAAAGTTATTGTTTTAGGTGACTAGCACAATCTCTCCTTACTTTCAAATACATCATCAGCTTCATTATCCTTAAAAGTACAGTCCATTACCATCAAATCACAATATGTCCTCACACATCGCGTATTAGGAATTAAGCGATGTTCAGGAGGATTTGTGAATATTGCGCCTCCTTTTTTAGAAGAATTATCTTTTAAATCACAATTTTCAATTTTAAAAATCCCAAAATTACCTATTGCTCCGCCCAAACATTTCGAAGAGTTATTTGAAAAGTTAGCGCATTCACATGAAACTTTACATTTTCTATGATTATATATTGCGCCGCCGCACCCGTCTGATTGATTATTACGGAAATCTGACTCATAAATAGAAAATTTACGCAGGTTAAATATTGCTCCGCCCAAGCAGCCTGCAGAATTATGCGAGAAACTGCTGTTATCACATTCCGCCCCATATGACCCATAATGGTATATTGCGCCGCCGCTTAAAGTTGATTTGTTGTTTTTAAAATCTGATTTTGAAATAAAAAGTCCACCCTCATTAAATATTGCTCCGCCACTTTCTTCTGCACGATTTTCCTCGAAAGTTGAATCATAAATCTTCAAACTGCCATCATTTTTTATTGCTCCACCGTTTCCGGCAAATCCATTTTTAAAAACAATATCCTGAAGTTTAATACTTCTACCGGTTACATTAAAAATCCGTGTTTTTCCACATGCATCTATTGAATGGCCGTCCCCATTGATAATCATGCCATCGATATCCAATTCAATGCCGTTTAAAAATAGCAATTCCTCACCATCTTTTAAAACAATGTCTGAATCCAAAACTATCTCTTTTTTGCCGCTTCGGATTAACTCATCCAGATGTTTAAAGCTTTCCTGTCCCATAACATGCACATATTTCTTATGAGCCTTATTTAATGCTCCCGGAATTGAATAGGGCATGTTACAATCCTTACCATAAGTTTTAATTTCTAAAACGACTTCCTTTACCAGAGGATTATCCGAATTGTAGATTGATCTTCTAAGAATGCGCTCGTCATCGATTTGTGCAATTGCAAAAGTTATCAGTTCTTTATCCTCTTCCTTGGATACGATTTTATTAAGCAGATTATCATTCGTTAGGGAGAAAATAATTCTTCTTCGAACAAGATCTGAAGGATTTTCATCCCAGAAATCCAATAAAATCTGGCTTGTATAGAACTTGGTTGCTGCAATGCGTCTGGTTTTCACAGATCCATTAACTATCAGCTCGAACAGCTCTTCTTGTGTTAATGGACAAGGCGAATTCAGCTTATACATTGCATATAGTTTGGATTCATTGGGAAAACCCTTTCCAAAAACCTGTTTAAGCGTTGATTCATCTTCAATAGCATTTACTGCTTCATCTATAAATTGGCCATTTTTAAGTAAATCTAGCAATATTTGCTCTGATTTAATTTTTGACACAGCCAAAGTGCGTGCTCCATACCATTGGCTTTCTTCAGATACTTTCAAAAGAAGTTCATCCGAATGAATTTTTTTACATGCCAAAGAAGATACATGACCAAAAGTGTTCCTAACGGCAATTTTATATAAAATTTCCTCATTCTCAATGCGCTTGACACAGGCAATTTTAATATTTTCGCTCACATCATTTAATGCAAAATTTCCAAAAAGCTTTTCATCGTTTAAATTAGGATTGCTTATTGCCTGGACTCTGACATACGTATTCTCATCATTAATTGCAATATCCCTTAATATTTCTTCATTTGTTAATCTGCCAACTGCAAACATTCTGACTTTATAAGAAGAATCATTCAATGAGATGCTTTCAAATAGCTTTTCATCATCAATCTTGGATAGTGCCTTTAGTCTGATTGACGGATGAGGGTCATTTTCTGCAATAGCCGCCAATGTCTTTTCATCACTAATGTAATCAAACAATAATGAACGTATATGCCAGTTTGAATCCTTTTGAGCAATATTTTCAAGAATATCCGGGTTTTTAATTTTTCTTAAGGCAAGGCGCTTAACTTCATTGTTTTTTTCCAAAAATACTATTTCAGACAGGAAAATTTCATCAGTTATTTTTCTTAAAGCCTCTTTTCTAACCCTATAAAAAGAATCGTTTAAAGCATAATTTTTTAGAATATCCTCATCAGAAGTTTTTTTGGCGATTAACCTTCTAACCCACTTGTTTGGATGGTTGAAGTTCATATCCTGATTATTTTTTCTAAATTCGCGAACTTCCTTTTGGGATTTCTCATCTACTTTATAACACATTGATTATATATTTGACCTAAATGTTAATAAGTTTAATTTAATGAAAATCCTTAAGTTAGCCGTTTAGAGTTTTTCATACATCAAAATCGTTTAAGATAATTAGAAATAGCTTTCATAATTTAAATGGTAATCAGCAAAAAACAGCAAATAATAATATCCATCCGCCATTAACTGCAAGGGTATTGGATTTGAAAGTAAACTTGAAACACAGATATACATCCACAAGATGATTTAGGTGGGAAAATTCAAAATGTAGGAGTTAATGCGGAAATGAGTAAGTAGAATTCTTAGTTCTTTCCAAAATTGAAGCTGCCGCTTTACATATTCTCGGATCTTTATGATTTTCCATTATATATTTTAAATTTGACTTATATCCAATTAAGTTCAGTGCTTTGATAGCTATTTTACGATTCGGATAATCAAAAACGATTGTTGTATATATTTCATCTCCGGGAAACATGTCCGATACCACATGACTGCCATGAATATTGTCCTCGTCATCGCCATCATTTGGAATATACTTGCTTTTGGGGGCCAATGGCACTTTTAAAAGTTCCCTTAACTTTTCATCATCCTTAAGTCCCATTGCAACCCTTATTCTGCATTCATGATTTAGTTTTCCACCATACAATAGCTCACTTAACTTTTTATAATCCTTTAGTCTTTCTGCAACCATTATCTCTTTATCCCTGTCCAATTCGCCGCTATACAATAACTCGGATAACGCATCATTTCCTACCGCCCTCATCGCATATCTGTAAACATAGATGGACTTGGATTTTTTAACTACCTCCATCAGCTTTGAAGTATCCTTAATTCTCATGCAGGCAAATCTTGCCATGGTATCAGTATCACCTAAAGGAAATACAGCATATTTGGGATTTTCCAGGGCAAATTCAAGCAGGACATCCTCATATTTTTCACTGTCACAATAATCTATAAACCTCGTGCCGGCTTCATGCCTTACAAAATCACTGGAATCATTTAAAATCAAATCAAGAAGTATTTCATCATTATTAACTTGCCTAATGGCCTGCATTCTTAAAAAAATATCTCCATCGTAAGCATAATCTGCAAGAATGCTTTTATCTTCAATATTGTCAGCTGCTCTAATTCTAACTCGAATATCAAAATCAGGATTTTTAACTATTTCAAGCAATTGGTTTTGGTCTTTAATTTTTTCAACGTCATCAACAGTTAATTTTGAAGCATCCATATGCTAATGTTTAATTTTTATCATATATAATGTTATTATAAGTTAATCCGGGGATTTTTCTATTAATGGGTGAATTAGACTGAAAAATAGCGAAATTAAGAATATCTTAAACTTTAGAAATTTAAGTGCACTAAAGAAATTACTTTATTTGATTTATAAGCAATCTAAAATAATCTATATGTATGGGAGAATATACTAAAATTAAGGGGATAGTGCTTATAGGAGTTGGATTATTTATTTTTTCTTTAATTGAATGTATATATTACGTTTTTACTTATGGCCATCCTGTCATATGGCAGGAGCTACTCACTACGAAAATATTGCTATTATCAATACCTATATTATTTATAATAAGCGTAATAGTCAAAATAATTAAGCGAAATGAAGATTTTGAAGACATACTATTGGAAGTATATGGTCCGTTTCTGATTTGGGTAGCTCTGCTATCTTTGGTAGCGAAAAATTAGCCATGAATGATTCAAAAAAAGTTATTCAAAGGAAAACATTTAAACTCTTAAATGATTCCTTTAAATTATTAAATTAATCCCCAAATTTAATTTTTAAACTCAAAGAACCTTACATTACCTAAGACATCTCCAATTACTAATTTATCACCACTAACACTAATTGCAGTTGCATAGATATCCAAGTAATAAGTATATTTACACTGATTATTTTTCCATAATTTTAATGTATAATCTTTAGATACACTAATAATCTGAGAATCATCTGCATAAATATTAATAATTTCTTTTTCATGACCTTTTAAACTGGTTGATTGATTTTCATCCAAATCAAATACCTCTAAAGATCCGTCTTCATAACC
>JAFZMD010000059.1 GCA_017553445.1 Methanobrevibacter sp.
AGTTGTAAAATTCAATGTCCATGGTAGATTGTATGAAAGAACAACCAATGCAACAGGTCATGCTGTATTAAACATTAACTTGGAACCTGAAGAATACATTATAACTTCCTATTATAAGGAATGTCGTGAAGGAAACAGCATCGAAGTTCTTCCTGTATTGACTGCAAGTGATTTGACTATGAAATACAAGGACGGATCACAGTTCAAGGCAAAACTGGTTGACGGTCAGGGCAAGCCTTATGCCGGTCAAAAAATTTCCTTCAATATTAATGGTGTATTCTACAGCAGAACAACCGGCAGTGACGGTGTAGCCAAATTGAACATCAATTTGCAGTCCGGCCAATATATCATCACTTCCGAGTATAATGAATATAAAATTTCAAACACAATCAAAATAGGAGCTTAAAAAAGCTTCTATTTTTATTTTCTTTTTTTAAACAATTTATATAAATATAATAAATTTAATAATTTTTTTTAATATTTTTTTATTTTTCCATATGAATGTATAATAAATATGCTATTTTTATATACAATTCATTTAATAATTTATATATAGTATTATATAAAAAAATAACATTATAATAACTTTTTAGATTATATATGGAATAATTTAAATTGTTCATATATGCAGTATTTCGCTTAAAAATGCGCAATATTGTTTTGTTGATAAAAATGGTGTAAGGTAAGATTATGGTTAAATATAAAAAGATTTTATTATGTTTGATTATTTTATTTATTTCGATAGCTGGTGTATCTGCCAGTGATTCAAATCAAACATCAGATATCATTGGAGTATCTGATAGTGATTCAAATCAAACATCAGATATTATTTCTGTGTCAAATGAAGATGTTTTGGGTAATGGTCCCGGAACATTTGCAGAATTTAAATCAATAATTGATGGAAAGGAATCCGGTGCTACGATTGTTCTGGAAAAGAATTACCTATTTAGCGATGTGACTTATGGTATAAATCAAACGGGAATATTAATTAATAAGCCTTTAACAATTGATGGTGCAGGATTTTATGTTGATGGTAATAATTATGCAAGGATATTCAATATTACTTCATCCGATGTTACTTTAAAGAATATAAAGATTGTAAATGGATATTTTTCAGATAATTCTGTAACTTTCGGTAATACTGAACGTAAATATCCGTGTTATGGTGGGGCTATTTATGTATCATCAAATGTTGAAAATCTCAAATTCGAAAATGTAACTTTTAAAGATAACAATGTCCATGCGGACAGTTCTTCTGGAGCAAATAGAAAGGATGGTTATGGCGGTGCAATCTATTTTGCAAAAAATGTTAAAAATATAACCTTTGATTCCTGTAATTTCACCGATAACAATGCGTATGGTTATGCTGCTTATGGTGCAACACTTTATTTCGTTGGCTATGCTGAGGATGTATTATTTAAAGATTCTTACTTCTATAATAATACTGTGCTTCATGATACAAGCACACAATTCTCTGATAATCGTTATGCTTATGGTACTGGTGCAGCAGTTTACATGGGTTCTAATTCAAAGAATATTGCTTTTAAAAATGGTATAATTTTCAATAACAGTGTAGTAAATATAAACTCCAATCCTGCTAGGGATGGTTTTTATACTGATGATGCAATTTATATAGGTTCAAATTCCAATGCCACTATTGAAAATTTTGATTTGAGCCATAGCGGATTTCAAAACTACGGGAATCTCACAGTTAAAAATGTAAATTTCACCAATAAATCTTCAATAACTAATGGCGGTAATTTAATTGTGGATAAAGCTTTATTTGCAAATGGTACTGATGAACAGTCTAGAGGTGGCGGTGCCATTTACATGAATGGAGGAACTGCTGTCATTAAAAATGCAGAATTCATAAATAATCGCGCTTATACATTGGGTATTAATTATCAAGGTTCACACCATGCATATGCTGGTGGTGCAATTTATAATGGTGGTTCAGGTCAAATAGAGATTTATAACTCCACATTTAAGGATAATTATGCAAAAGCTGATGGCGGAGCTATTTATACAAAGGGTAATCTGTCAGTATATAACTCCTCTTTTGAAAATAATTACTTGTCTTATGATGGGGGCTGGCAACCTTCAGGATACGGTGCTGCAATTTATTTGGGCGGCAGTACTAATGAAATTTCCGATTGTAACTTTACTAACAATTATGCAGTTTACGGGTCTGGAGGAGCAATATATGCCAATAATAATGCCGTAAACAATACCGTTGAAAATTGTAATTTTATAAATAACAATGTAACTTATGTAGAATATGATCCAAGTGTTCATCGCAGATATTTTGCTAATGGAAATGGTGGGGCTATTTACTTTAGTACCGGAAGCAATACGATTTCCAATTCTTATTTTGAAGGTAATATGGCACATAAAGGCAGTGCAATCCATAGTGAAGAGTCTAGTTTATCAATTTCTGACAGTGACTTTGTGGAAAATAAGTTGGATAATGTTATTGTGGAATTAGACACTATAAATGCTTATATGTGTGTTTATGTTTATTTAAAAGCCGGAAACACCCAAATGGATGCAGTTTATTCTTCCAATGATAATGTAATTTATAGTAATGTAATCTATGTTGATGGAGAAGGTTCTCACAATACTGATATTGAGCATCCTAATTATAATACAATAATTAGTAATCAGAATGTTACTTTAGAAGTTTGGGATGGTGATGTGCTAATAAGAAATTCCACCAAATTAACAAATGAAGAAGGTTTTGCTCTATTTGATGATTTAAATTTGGAAAATGATTATTATGATATTAAAGCATACCATTTGGAAGATGAATATTATGCATATGGTGAAACTAGAGGATATTTTGAAAAAATTGGTGATTTTACTGCATTACAAGAATTGATTTATTCCACTCCGGAAAATGGTACTTTGAATTTGGAACGTAATTTCACATTCACTCCTGGTTTGGATGACTATCTTGTTGATGGAATAATCATTGATAAAAATATTACTATTCTTGGTAATGGTTTTACTATTGACGGCCTAAATCAGTCCAAAATATTTGCTGTATTCAATGATTTCAATATTGATCCTTATCCTATAACATTGAATAATTTGAGCTTTGTGAACTATATCGGAACGGCTTTGTATTTTAACAATGTGGATAATGCCGTAATTGAAAACTGTAATTTCATTAATGGCCATCCGTTTGAGGATTCTTCAATTTACTTTAACGGCGGAAATTTAACATTAAGCAATTGTGAATTCATTAATGTCAGCACAGTCCATAATTTAACAAAATATGACTCGTATTATGATATTTATTACAATGTATTGGATTCCAAATTCAATGCATTTCTGTATGTGGATTCATCAGATAATGTACGTATTTCAAAAGTTAAAGTAAAAGATTCAATTTGGGGAGATAACGGGTATTGTTTTTATATTAAATCGAATAATGTGACTATTGATAATTTTGAATTTACCAATAATACTGGAATTCGTTATATTTACGAGTATGATTCTTCTTTAAATACATATTATCTAAATACGATATTTTACGGGGATTGCGGTCCTTTATTCGGTATTTGCTCCGATAATTTCCAATTGTTGAATTCCAATTTTACGGACTGTAAATTATCTTCCGTTGCTTATGTAGATAGCAATAATATAACCGTAAAAGGTTTAAATATTTCAAATTGTAATTTAGTTGCGCCATTTTACTTTAATACATATGCTTCACTTCCGAATAATGACTACATACAGCCAGAATCTCAACTCGTTTTTGAAGATGTGAATGTTGTCAATGCCTCATCCACTATTTGGGGCTATAGATGGTATTCTGAAGTTAATGATTTTCGTGTTTATGCCGAATCAATGCCTTTAGCATTCATAGAAGCTCAGCAGGATTATTATTATAATTGGAGCTCTCAAGATAACAAGTATGTTTTTGCAAACAGCACGGAAACTTTTAAGAATATCAACTTCACTAATGTAACAGGATTTTCAGGAGTTATCTCTGCTAAATATATAAAAAATCTAACAATAGAGAACATATCTATTTTCAACATGAGTTCTACAGGTTTGAAAGTGGATTATAATTTTATCTATGAGAAGTATTATGAGGAATACAATAATTATAGAGGAGTTATTTTTCAAATAGAATCTTCTAATTTAAAACTCAACAATGTTTCAATTGACCATATTGGAGATTATCATGATGGATACATGATGGCTTTAGATTTAGATAATTATGGTAATGTTACTATAACCAATTTTGAATTTAAAAATGCAATTGGCGGGGAAATGGCTATGCATATTGGAGATGAAACCTATGGAAATAATGTTAATGGAACCATAATTTTTGAAAACGTAACCATGAATAACATTTCAAGCAGGGTGAATATAACAGATTACGATTATGATTCAGATGAGTATGGTTGGTCTTCAAGAGATTATTCTTCATTTATGATAGCTATGAGGTGTGAAAATTCGGATATTTACATGTCAAATCTAACTTTGGATAATATTTCTTGCAATGGTGGAGATGAATGTGCAGTTTTCATCATTGGAGATGCAAAAAATGTAAAAATTTCAAATTATTCTTTGCTTAATTCAATATCAGGTAATAATCAGGAAGGAGGATTTTGCTTATATGTTGTATCTGAGGGAAATACTACTTTAAAAGATATAAATATTGATAATGTTACCTGTTGCGGAACTTATTATTCAGAGTTTTATCCTGATTGGGGTTCATATACTGAGATTTCATCCATTGATAGCGGTGGTGTTGGTATTGTAGTTAATGCTTTAGGCAATGTGGATGTATCCGATGTCAACATTACAAACTGTGAAGGCGTTTCCTATAAGGGAATACTTAATGTTTTCGCTACAAACATAAGCATTGAAAAAATACTTTTAGAAAATTTCACCATATTCAACAGTATCAATGAATATTATGAATTTACTGATACATATGAGTATTATTCTTATTCTTCCGTATCATACCCATCAAGCTTAGGAGTATTCATTAAAAGTGAAGATGGAGATATTCAGGTAAATGATTTCTCAATAATCAATGTCCAATCAAATGTTGCATCCAGCCTTTTCCAGATTGAGGGAAATGATGTGACTCTTGAAAATGTGAATATAAGCAATTCATCTTCCGGAGGCATTGGAGCAATTTCCGTTTTGAAATCATCAAACCCATCAAATGATACAATAATAATCAATAACATTTATATGGATGGAGTCATGAAATCTTACGGTGAGAATAAATCTTGGTATGATGATAGTCTTGGAAAGGTAATTTGGAGTTATAATGGTCTTGATGAAGGTGGTGCCAGTGTAAGTGTTAGTAATGAAAATGCTAATCTTTCTGCATCCAACATCACAATAATAAATTCTGAAGGTGGTGGAGTATTGGGTATAATCGATATTTTGGTAAATAACACTGATTTATCCAATGTCTATATAAATAACATCACTATCATGTATGAAGTAGATATTGAGTATGATAATGCTTGGGATACTTATTTTGAAAAGATAAGTGGTGTTGATTCATCTAATGGCGCAAAAGTTAACATAGAATCCAAAAACGTAGATGTTAGAAATTTAACTGTATCAAATAGTGTAGCTGGCGGACAAGATGGATTAAATCAAATACTCTATATTTATTCACCAAATGTGACAATGGATAATGTAAATCTCATTAACATCAGTGAAGAACCACTGATTGTATCCCAATTTAATAAACAGTTTAATATGCAAATTGTTAATAAGTATTATTCAGACCGTCCAAAATCCGTTTTAATAGATTCAAATGGCAAAACCAACACTACAATTATCATTAATAACTTTAATGTAGACAATATTCCTGCTTCACAATACACAATTAAGCTACTGTCTGAAAATATCACCATAACCAATTCCACAATTAAAAATCTCAAATCAATGTATGTTGAAGAGCAATTTATTGAGGATGCGCGAGATACAATTCCTTATTATTCGGATAATATGGGAAATGGTGTATGGATTGATGCTGTAAATGCAGTTATTTCAAACACATTGTTCGATAATCTTACTTTCGGTGGAGATGATGCATCTGAGTTTGGTTATGTGCTTGTTCTTTATGTAGATAATATTTTAATTGATAATTCAAGTTTTGTTGATTGCAGGGCAGATTCATACAATGAAAGTACATTTCTTGAGTGGTATGGTGGAAAATTATATTATGATTCCATAGTCAGGGAAAGTTATGGTAGTGCAATTTGCTTCTTTGGTGATAATAATACCATAAATGATACCAAATTCATAAATTGTTCTGCAGATTATGGTGGAGCATTATACTTGACTAAAAGAGTAAATATTACTGATTGTGAATTCACAAATAACTCTGCTAAAGTCGGTGGGGCTATCTATGTTGATAATGATGCATATGAAATTATCAATAAGACTTATTTCATTGAAAACAAGGCTATTGACGGTGGTGCAATTTATTTCAATATAACTTCATTCAATAACGTGATTTATAACTCTTCATTCATTAAAAACCTGGCTTCCCACAACGGTGGAGCATTATACATTATTGCAAGCAATCAGAATAATGCAAATATAATTAATCAGTCCATATTTGATCATAACCATGCAGATTATGTTGGAGGAGCATTCTACTTTAACGATACTCAAAATAGGATGTTATTTGAAGATTACGAATTCTTTAACAGATCCGCATTATATAGTGATGGGCCACTGGAATTCGTTGGATATAATACTAAGATTTTAAACTCATTATATGAGCTTAATACAGACTATGCATTAGTTATAGAAGCTAATGACACTGGTTACGGTAAAAATTCAACAGTCATTATAAGAATTAGGGACGATGCAAAAGGCTATGTTTTTGTAAACATTACGGATGAGAAAGGAAATATCATAAATGATGTAAATGGCAGTCCTGTCAATGGAGAATACTTATTGAAAGATGGTATGGTAGAATTGCAGTTAGGTGTTCTTCCTGTTGGAAAATATAACGTTACTGCACATTATGATGATTATGAATATAATGAACCTGGAGACGAATATGTATACCACATTAATTCCACAGTATTCAGCGTTATAAATCATTTCTTAAATGTCTATGCTAACAGCTCTATTTACACAGACCAGAACATCACTGTTGAAGCTAAATTGAACGATTATACAAATGGTGAAATCGTATTTAAATTCAATGAAACATTTGAATATAGGATGAATGTTACAAACGGCACGGCCATTGCAAACATTGGCGGATTCTATGCAGGAAACTACACTGTAAATGTCACATATCTTGATGATGGAGTATTCTATGAAATATCTAATTCAACAAACTTCACTGTGATTTCAAGAGACTCTTTTGTGAATGTAACGGCTCAAAACATCACTTATGGCAAAAATGCAACAATAATTGTTCGTGTGCCTGCTGGCCAAAAGGGTAATGTGACGATAACAGTTGATGATGAATACACTAAGGAGATAACAAACGGTGAAGTGTCCTTTGAGATTTCAAATTTAAATGTAGATAAGTATTCTGTAACAGTTGTTTTCCAGGAAAACCGGATTTATTCATCAAATACTAATGGAACCGTATTCTGGGTAAATAAGGCTGAAATGAATCCGGAAGTAGATGGTAATGATGTAAGCGTATTGCAAAATTCTTCATTTACTATTTCCAACCTGCCTGAAGACTTCTCAGGATTTGTCAAAATAGAAATTGATGATGAAACATATTATGATGGTGAATTTAGTGATGTCATTGAAATAGATAAATTGCTTGCAGGGGATAAAACCGCAAAAGTAACATTTTATGGTGATGAAAACTATGAAGATACTTCTGTTGATGTTGATTTTACGGTTTCAAGAATTTCAATAGGTATTGATGCAGCTATTGATGATGTTGTTTATCCTAATAATCCGGAAGCTATTATTCAGTTATCTGGCCCTGGTAACGGAACTATTAAAATTACAATAGGTGAAAATGTATTTGAAGATACAATTGAAAATGGTGTAAAAACATTAAAATTGGATGGATTATCTGGTGGAATTAAAACAGCTTTAGTTGAATTTATTTCTGAAGACGGATACTATGAAAATGCATCCACTACAGTAAAATTCTTCATAGGACAGACAAATACGGCTCTTTCTGTTGCAGTTGATGACAATGAAGATATCATAGTTAAAGTTAAAGAGGATGCAACAGGTAATGTCACTGTTATTGTAAATGGTGAAGAACATTCAGTCGCTATTGATAACGGCAGAGCAGTTCTTAGTGATGTTATATTCAATGAAGGCAATAACAGTATTGTCGCATTTTATGATGGGGATGAAAACTATAACCCCGCATATAATAGAACAGTATATGAACTTCCAGTTAGTGAAAAAATGGATTCTGATTTGGCTATTGCAGTCAATGATGATGTCATCACTGTTGATGTTGGTGAGAATGCCACAGGTAATGTTGCTGTTTATGTCAATGGGAAAGAATACACGGTCCCTATTGTGGAGGGTAAGGCTGTTCTAGCAGATATTGTCTTTGATGAGGGAAATAATACCATAACTGCCGTTTATGCTGGGGATGATAATTATAATCCTGCTTCTAACAATACTGTTTATGAAGTTCCAATTCCTAAAAAAGTTGATCCTAGTTTGGCTATAGACGTTAAGGATAATTCAATTTCTGTAGATGTTGGCAAGCAAGCTACAGGAAATCTTTCCATTTATGTGAATACTGAAAAATTCAGTGTTCCTATTGTGAATGGTAAGGCTGTTTTGGATAATGTTTCATTTGTTGTGGGCAATAATTCAATCGTTGCTGTTTATGATGGTGATGAAAAGTACAATGCCGGATCTAATTCTACTGTTTATGAAGTTCCAGATTCTCAAAAAGTTGACCCTAGTTTAAGTATTGATGTTAAAGAAAATGCTGTTGTTGTCAGTATTAATGAAGATGCCTCAGGTAATATAACCATTATTGTCAATGGTGCAGAATCAACAGTACCTATTAAAGGTGGTAAGGCTGTTTTATCTGGTGTTGAGTTTAATGAAGGCAATAACACCGTCATAGCTGTTTATGATGGGGATGACAAGTATAATCCTGCATACAATGCAACAACTCATGAAGTTCCAGTTCCTGAAACTAAAAACAAAACAGATATCTTGATTGACATTGGTGTTAAAGATGATTCAATCATCATAACAGTTCCTGAAAATGCTACAGGCAATATTGCAGTATCTGTAAATGGCAAAAAATCCAGTGTTCCTATCAAAGATGGAAAAGCAACTTTAAATAATGTTGAATTGCTTGAAGGTGAAAATACAATCGTTGCAGTTTACGGCGGTGATGAAAACTACAATGGTGCTGATGTTATATTCACATTCAACAAAACCGGAAATGAAACTCCTGTAGTCAAAAATAAAACAGACATTGATGTTAACATAAATGTTGAAAATAATACTATAATTGTTGATGTAGCAGAAAATGCCACTGGAAATGTAACTCTTTATGTAAACGGTGAAAAGTTCAATGTTCCTATAAATGATGGCAAGGTTGTTTTGGATGACGCTCCTTTAATCTATGGTAACAATACTATCATAGCTATTTATGAAGGTGACGATAACTACAATGGCGGATATGGAGATAAGACTGTTGAGATTAAAGATGATAAGTCTGTTGTTATTTCAACTGGTGATGTTATTAAATACTTCTCAGGTCCTGAAAGGTTCAATGTAACTGTAGCATACAATAATGGATCTCCTGTACCTGGTGTTGAAGTTAAAATAACCATTAACGGCAGACAATATCTTCGTGTAACTGATGAAAATGGTGTTGCATCACTTGC
>JAFZMD010000060.1 GCA_017553445.1 Methanobrevibacter sp.
CCGTTTTCGTATACTGTAGATATTCAAAAATCGATTTTTTATCACCTACATACTTGAACCTGTCAAATATACTTATGGGAGTTGGAATGTTTATTTTTATCAAATATATGGATGAACTTAATCTCTTCAGCGGGTTAAGGACAATTTTATCGGAAAGGCAATCATTTCCCTAAGCGTATGCAGTTACGGCATGTACTTCTCACACGTGCTCGTGGTTAAGGAGCTCTCTTATCACAATCCAGGATCCAACCTGCTCTTTCCTTTAATGTTTGCGGCGATAGTATTTTTAAGCTGGCTTCTGCCATACCTTATGAGCAAAGTCTCTTATCTTAAAACTGTCAGTGGGGTCTAACCAATAATTTAAATTATATTATTTATTGGAGAATCTTTTTTCCATACATTTTAAGATTTTCTATCAATACTCATTTTAGAATAAATTTTTAAGTTACATGTAATAATAGTTAAAGGTTTTAATGTTAACTAACCATTACAATTATCAAAAATATGCACTAATAATAAACGCTATTTAAAATATCATAAATTTCCTCTTCATCAAATATAATCGGATTATTGTCCATCCTGCCCCCAGTAGTTGCCAGTTTTACAATATCTGGAATTTTTTCTTTTTTAACGCCAAAATTAGCTAAATTCAAACTTCCTGATGAAACTTCCTCCAACCAGTTTTTTATATCATCCAAATCATTTGCATCCCATGCATCTAAAAACAAATCTTTTTCTTTTAAATAATCCCAATTTCTTGATAAAACCTCAAATAATGTAATTGCAGCTGCAAATCCATGATTTATTCCAAACATCATAGTTAAAGGATAAGAAATTGAATGGCAAGCAGTTGTACGAGTATTAGAAAATGCAAGGCCTGCAAAAAATGACCCCATTAACATTTTTTGACGATATTCCAAGTTATCCAAATCATTTAAAACTAAAGGCAAATATTCTCGAATAATCCTAATAGAATCTCTTGCTAAAACACGAGTGTATGAATTTGACGGTACTGACCAATAAGACTCCATGGCATGGGCTAATGCATCCAAACCTGTTGCCAATGTCATTTTTTCATCCATGGTAACAGTCAATTCCGGCACTAACCAGGATTCTTTAGGATATAAATAATCAGCATCAATAGAATATTTTTTATTATTGTCAAAATCCCAAATTGTGGCCCATTTTGTACATTCGGAACCTGTTCCTGCAGTAGTTGGAACTGCAACAAGTGGAATTGAATCGCCATTTTCCAAATAATCCTTATTTTTCAATAAATCCAAAACATCTTCATCCTTATACTCATATAAAGCGGAAATCGCTTTTCCCAAATCAATGCTACTTCCGCCGCCAATGGCTACAATCAAATCAGGCTTGTCAATACCATCCAAGATTTCACGGACCAAATGAACGTCAGGATTGGTAATACTTTCATCTAGAACCTGAAAACCACCAACATCCAAATCAAAAGTGTTGATAACTCTTTTGGAAGCAATCAACAAAATATTCCCATCAAAATCAGTCAATTTATACTTTAATTCATTCAAATCATACTCATAAAACTTTATTGGTACATTATAAACCCAATCCATACTATTCACCTTGCAATTTTTTCATGAAATCATTCTTATTTTCAATTGGTGTTGTGGTTGGTCTTCCAAGGTCTTTTCTCGAACTAATATCCACATCAATATTTAAAAATGCCGGCCCAATAGATTCCACAAATCTCGGTAAAATATCATTTAATTCATCGATATTTGAAGCATCAAATACCTCATTGTATCCGCATGACTTTACCAACTCCTTGATGTGTATGTCATCCATTATTGTTGGAAGTCCCCCAACACTTTCATGAGCAGAGTTATTAAACATCACATGATAAAAGTTTTCAGGTTTTTTAGAACCAATTAATGCTAGTGAACCCATATGCATTAATATTGCACCATCACCATCAAAACAGAATATTTTCTTATCAGAATTGTTTAAAGCAACACCCAGTGCAATACTGGATGAATGTCCCATAGATCCAACAGTTAAAAAGTCATTACCATGGCCATGATTTTGTGCTTCACGATACTCGAATAATTCCCTTGAAGATTTACCAGTAGTAGAAACAATCATATCATCATCACTTAAAAAACTAGTGACAGTTTGAATAGCTTCTTCACGAGTTAAAGTATTATCATTTGATTTATCGATTTTATAGTCTTTAAATGCATCTTTTGAGACAACAATTGCTACACTAGCACCATTGCTTAATTTATCTAAAAAATTGTTCTCAAAAACTGATTTTAAATCTTTAAAAGTGGTATCCTTATTAATTACAAAATGCTCAATATCCAACAATTCCAACAAATCAAGTGTGATTTCACCTTGTTTTTTATGTTGAGGTTCATCATGAACTCCTGGCTGGCCTCTCCAACCAACTACATAAACTATAGGAATTGAATAAACCTTTTTATGGGTTAATGAAGTAACAGGATTTACAATGTTTCCCAAACCAGAATTTTGAAGAAAAACAACTGGATAATTGCCTGTGGACAAGTTATAGCCACTTGCAATAGCTACTGCATTACCTTCATTAGCAGCAATAATACTTTCACAATTTTCCTCCAGATAATCACAAAAAGGACTTAATTGTGAATCTGGAACTCCACAAAAGAAATTTATATTAATATCATTTAAATAACTAATAAACTCACTAACATCGATCATTTTTTCACCTATTCATCAGGAATTAAAGTTAAAATCTCTTTAATGGATAAACACTTATCATCCGCTTCTTTGCATCTTTCATTTTCTAAAATTAAATTGGCGGTATCCATCATTGCAGGATAAGCACTTCTAATCAAATGATTTGCATAAATCACAATGTTTACTCCACGTTTTGCAAATTCATCTTCATAAACCTGATTAAATGATGTAGGAACAACAACCAATGGAACGTCCGGCGCAAATTCTTTGAATAAATCACAGAATTCAAAAATTTCATCAGGTTCTGATTCCCTTGAGTGGATCATGATTCCATCTGCTCCGGCGTTAATATATGCTTTTGCCCTTTTTATTGCATCATCCATGCCCTGCTTTAAAATTAAACTTTCAATTCTTGCAATAATCATGAATTCGTCAGTGAGCAAAGCTTTTTTTCCTGCACTAATCTTTTCACAGAAGTTTTCAATACTGTCCTGTGTCTGTTCCACATCGGTTCCGAATAATGAATTTTTCTTTAATCCCATCTTATCTTCAATGATTATTGCAGACACCCCCATTCTTTCAATGGTTTTAATATTAAATACAAAATGTTCTAAAAGTCCGCCAGTATCACCATCCAAAATAATCGGCTTTGTTGAGACTTCCATTATTTCATTTATTGTAGTTATTCTTGAAGTCATATCTACAAGTTCAATGTCCGGTTTTCCCTTTGCTGTTGAGTCAGTTAAGCTTGAAACCCAAATTGCATCAAATGTATTAATCTGTTCATCCTTGGTTACTTTCGCATTTTCAACAACCAATGCGGATAAACCGTTATGTGCTTCCATTGTTCTTACAATCGGTTTTAGAGAGATTAATTTCTTTAACTTTCCTCTTCTGGAATCTGGAATTGAAGAAGTACTTTTAATTATGTTATTTATTTTATCAATACTTACATCTTCTGTAAATGGAATTTCTATTAGTTTTCCACCCCATTTATCCAAAGTATCAATTACATTTTGTCTAATGTTACTTTGAACACCTTCTTTCCAGTCATCTCCATGAAAAACAAAATCCGGTTTGTATTTTTCCAAATTATCTGAATAATCCAAAGTATTTTGTGGAACAACCTTTTTTACACCAGTAATATTTTCAATGATAAATGATCTTTCATCATAATCCAAAACAGGCAATCTTTTATATGTTGCTACAGCTTCATCAGTTAAAACTCCAACAATCAATTCACCATATTCAGAAGCTTTTTTTATTAAATTAATATGACCATGATGCAAAATGTCTGCACTAATTGCAATATAAACCGTTTTCATCCTAAAATCTCCTTTACTTTAGTTAAATCTTCTTTAGTATCAATTTCCATACATAATAGACCTTTTATATCAATCGCCTTAATTATAATTTCATCAGTCAAAATATTTAAAGCATTTTCTGCATAAACATTGGTATTTCCACTATCACAAAATTCTCTAATTTTATTTTTCCAAATTTTCCAATCTTCATTTCTTAAATAATAAAATGGTTGACAAGCAATAGCATCATCTTCAAAATAGTCAACACCAATATATTTAACATTATTATCCACTACTTTTGCCTTAAAGTCATCTTTCGGAATATCAATTAATGAATCCACAACAACGCCAGAATCATTAGAAGCAAAAACCTGACTAGCAGTTTTCTTATCAAAAACCAAATCCCCATGCAACAGGATAACATCATCATTTAAATCAGGAATTAAATCCAAGGACTTAATATAATTAGTTTTATCGTATATTGGATTGTGAACAAAAGAAAAACTTAAATTTGGAAAAGTATTTTCAATATAATCTTTTAATATATTGTCCAAATACCCAGTAGTAATGATAAATTCATCAATATCAAATTTAGATAGTATGTTTATGGCTTTTGATAAAATAGTTTCATTTTCACTTAAATGAACTAATGATTTAGGATTATTTACCGTTAAATCACCTAAACGAGTTCCCATTCCAGAATTTAAAATAATGCATTTCATAATTTCACGTAAAAGTAATATAATATATTAATTATATCTTTGATTATATAAAATTAATTTGTAAAATCATTGAAATTGAATGTCAGAAATTGCATATTATAATTATTGCATCATTCTTCCTAAACCTAAATATGTGGATAGCAATCCCTGTTGGAATAATTATTTATCTGGCAGTCGTTTATCTATTAAAAGTCTTTGATAATGATGACATGTATGTAATTAAAGAGATTTTAAGCAGAAACTAAGGAGTTAAACAATGAAATACGATTATTTAATAGTAGGATCAGGTCTTTTTGGTTCCATTTTCGCCCACGAAATGACCAAAAAAGGCAAAAAATGTCTGGTAATTGAAAAGCGTTCCCATATCGGAGGTAACGTTTACACTGAAAATACAGAAAACCTCAATGTCCACAAATACGGAGCACATATATTCCACACCAACAACAAGGAGGTTTGGGATTATATCAACCAGTTTGCAGACTTCAACAGATACACAAACTCACCTGTTGCTAACTACAAGGGAGAATTATACAACCTACCTTTCAACATGAACACATTTTACCAGATTTGGGGAGTTAAAACCCCCGAGGAAGCGAAAGCCAAAATCGAAGAACAAAAAGCAGAGTTCCATATCGAAGAGCCTAAAAACCTTGAAGAGCAGGCAATTTCACTAATCGGCAAGGACATCTATGAAAAGCTCATTAAAGGCTATACCGAAAAGCAGTGGGGAAGAAAATGTAGGGACCTTCCGGCATTCATTATCAAAAGGCTGCCTGTAAGATATACTTTTGACAATAACTATTTCAATGACTTGTATCAGGGAATCCCTATTGGAGGCTATACAAAAATCATTGAAAAAATGCTTGAAGGCATTGAAGTTAAATTAAACACTGACTTTTTTGATGATAAGGAAAAATGGCTTGACATTGCCGATAAGATAATATTTACCGGAATGATTGATCAATATTATGATTACTGTTATGGCGAACTTGAATACAGGGGATTGAACTTTGAGTTTGAAACACTGGATATGGAAAACTATCAGGGAAATGCCGTAATTAACTATACCGATGCAGAAACTCCATATACACGCATTATCGAACATAAACACTTTGAAGGTAGCGTAAGTGAAAAAACAATCATAACAAGAGAATATCCAAAGACCTGGGTTAAGGGCGAAGAAGCTTATTATCCTTTAAATGATGATAAGAATTCTGAATTATTTAAAAAATATCAGGAATTGGCCAAAAAAGAAAATAAGGTTATCTTTGGCGGAAGACTTGGAATGTATCAGTACTTTGATATGTGGCAGGTAATTGATGAAGCTTTAAAACTAGTTGAATCACTCAAATAGTAAATTTAATATTGAAAGTTAAATTTAAAGTATATTATGAAAACCAAAAAAGAAAGAATTTTTTATTACGATGCATTACGAGCATTTGCAATAATAGCTGTTATAATATGTCATCTAGACCACTTTTTTGGTCCCCTAACCACACCAGCACAAATAATAGCTCAAATGACTTTTCATGATATCGGAGACATTGGTGTACCGATTTTTCTAATGATCAGCGGAGCTTTGCTTCTAAACAGAGACTATCCAAGTCTTTCTGACTTTTTAAAGAGAAGATTTGCAAGAATCATCTACCCGTTCATCTTCTGGATTATATTAATCCTAGGCCAATTGTACCTTCACGGATACAACTCCAGATTCATATGGAGCGTCTTTATAGGAGAGCCGTCAATCACATGGTATTTCTGGACACTGATTGGAATCTATCTCTTCATACCTGTCATCAATTCATTCGTAAAGGAATATGACATGAAAGGCGTTGAATACTTTCTGGCCATATGGTTTGCTACAATTGTTTTAAACACATTCCACCACTATCCCTTATGGACCTATTTCGACTTGAACATGTTTGCAGGCTTTATTGGTTATCCACTTCTCGGCTACTGGCTTTCAAAAAAGAAATTCAGCTTGAACGACAGGAAAATGTGCATTTTAGGATTTGTGATACTTCTCATTTCACTGGCCGTTTTCGTATACTGCGGATATTCAAAAATCGATTTTTTATCACCTACATACTTGAACCTGTCAAATATGCTTATGGGAGTTGGAATGTTTATTTTTATCAAATATATGGGTGAACTTAATCTCTTCAGCCGGGTTAAGGACAATTTCATTGGAAAGGCAATCATTTCTTTAAGCGTATGCAGTTACGGCATGTACTTCTCACACGTGCTCGTGGTTAAGGAGCTCTCTTATCACAATCCTGGATCCAACCTGCACTTTCCTTTAATGTTTGCGGCGATAGTATTTTTAAGCTGGCTTCTGCCATACCTTATGAGCAAAGTCCCTTATCTTAAGACTGTCAGTGGAGTTTAATTGAATTTATTGGTGATTTTATGGGTGAGCAAATAGAATACAACTGTGATAACTGCGGATGGAATATATTTATGAAAATGACTTATTCATGATTGATAAGAATCATGAAACTTTTCTCACACCTTTATTAATGATTACAGGTAGGATAATGAAGGATAAACCTGTAAATGGAAATTATTCTGAATTTTACTGCTACAGATGTGGAAAATTTGTTAGAAAATTTATCATTAAGGAAATTTGGGATGATATTGAAGGGTTTAAAAAAGAAGACATTATTAAGGATATTGAAAATTATGATGACAGCATAAAAATAATTGAATTTGACGAATCTGATTCAGGGATATTTTTAGTAAGAGATGAAAAAGAAATCTGTCCTGAATGCGGGAAAAAAGTTAAAAAACTGACACATGATTCCAAATGTCCGAAATGCAAAAAAGGAAAACTATGGACAATCAGTATACTAATGACCGATTAAAGGAGTAATGGATTTTTTCTTATCAAATTCCATAAATTTTCCAATTTCTAAAAATTCATATTAACTCATCTATATCCCATAGTAGTTAAAGGTTTTAATCGTAACTAACTACCATAATTATCAAAAATAGGCACCAATAAATTAACTGAAAATAATTCATCATCAAAATAATAATAGCTAAAACCCTCTAAATTGATGCTTAAAATATTCTAAAAATTAAAAATCGCATTTCACCAACACCATCTTACTCTGGAAATAATAATTCAGCCACAGATAATTTTTTCCATAATCAGAAAGTTATATAATGCGCCAACACAGCATGATGCATTTCCAAAATGGCATTTTTCGATTAGAGGTTCCGTTATTGCTTCTGAGGATTTGACTTCAATGAGTTCATGAAGGCTTTCACGTATTTCATCAATCAGTGTGTCCTGAGCTGAAATTCCTCCGCCGATGCAGAACTTTTCTGCGTCCAATACGGACTGGATATTGATGATTCCTGAAGCAATTATTCTGGAGTATGCCTTCAATGCCTTTTGAGCGGCCTTATCACCATTCCAATACTTTTCAAAAAACTCATAGCTGTCACTACATTTATCGCTGGCGTAATGTTCAATCAGATTTTTATGACCTCCTAATTTGGCGAAGCGCTTTTCATTGTCGGGATTTTCAAGGCAATTAAGCATGCTTGAAAATTCCCCTGAAGAGCCAAAAGATCCCCGATAGAGCTTTCCTTCAAGTATTATTCCGCCGGCTATTTCTGTGCCAAGTCCGATGAATACTCCATTTTTTACATCAGAGAGGTTTCCCTTCCAAAATTCCGCCAATGCCCCACATTTGCCGTCGTTTTCAATCCACACCGGTTTTAAATATTTCTCTTCAAGGATTGATTTTACAGACAAATCAGAAATCTCCCTGAATGCTCCTGCAGTATGGACTATGCCCCTTTCGCTATCAATTTTTCCCGGAAATGAGAGTGCGATGCCACATATGTCATTTATGTGGGGATAAATTATTTCATCCAATGAATTGAAGAGCTCTTCCTTATCCCTATTTGTTTTCATTTCATTGATTTTTTTGATTTTTGCGGTTCTGTCGGTGAGGAGGTATTTTATTGCCGTTCCTCCAACATCTATCGCCAGGTATCTTTCACTGCACATAACAAAGCACCGGATTGTGTTTTTGATAATCTTTTTCTTCTCCCAGATATTAATGATTTTTGGAGCATTAATTCAAATCAGGCTTTTGTGAGTATATATGGTTGAATAGATTGCAAAAATAATTCATCAAAATTTAGAGTGCCAATTAATGTTAATCAACAAAAATACACCTGCATTTATTAGTTGTCTTTATTAATGAACTTCTGTATATCTCACAGCAGTTAAAGCTTTTAATCTTAACCAACCCCACAATTATCAAAAATAGGCACCAACAAATTAATTGAAAATAATTTATCACCAAAATAATAATGGCCAGAATCAATTATTCAACACAAAATTTTTATGCAAATAGCTAATTAATATCATCAGGTTCATTATCCTTTAATTCGCAATTTTCAATATTGAATGAATAATCAGCCCATACAAAATTACATACCGCTCCGCCACCAGAACCAAGACCACCAGAACAATTAGCAATGTTTCCGGTAAGTGCTGAGTCGACGATATTCAAATCACCAGTATTGTATATTGCTCCCCCATCGATTTCTGAAATGTTGGAGAGAAATACTGAACTTTCAATCCTCAACTTGCCCTCATTGCTTATAGCTCCGCCATTATGGTATGTATGGTTTTCCTGCAGTGTAGAATCCACAATGACTAGCTCCCCATTATTGCATATTGCACCGCCATTGTCATTTACTTCATTAGTTGCCAAAATTGATTTTAAAACCTCAAATTCACCATAATTATAATTATCTATTGCTCCACCATCATTTGCAACATTTCCCGTTAATTTTGATTCTGTAAGGCTGAATTTACCTCCATTATTGTGTATTGCTCCACCATGACTTTTTACGGCATTACGTGTTAGTATGGAAGCATCAACACTCACCACACCATCGTGATTTTCTATTGCTCCGCCATCATTTGTATGATTATCATTAAATGAGGAACCAGAGATGTTCAAACATCCTTTTCCATTATATATTGCCCCGCCGGCATAATTTGCATTGTTGCTATGAAGTGTTGAATCAGCGATATTCACATCACCCCGTTTATTATATGCTCCGCCACCATAATTTGCATTATTATTATGTAATGCAGAACCAGATATCTCCAATTCTCCTTCCACATTACATATTCCACCACCATAATTTTCGGCCATGTTATCTCTTAACACCGATTCAATAAGGTCTAACACACCACCATTATTGTATATTCCACCACCATGATTTTCTGCCGCATTATCCGTTAACTCAGATTCAACAAGTTCTAATTCACCAAAACTGTTGAATATTGCACCCCCATTATCCGGCGATGCATTGTCTGTGAATTCACATTTTTCAACTGTTAGGCCTTTAGCGTTTATGATTTTTATTGCTCCTCCGGATATGTTGAAAGGATAATGATAAGTATCCGGCTGACATCCATTTTTAAATGTTAAATTTTTTAAGGTGATGTTATCTCCGGTTATGATGAAAATGCGTGATTTATCTGCCCCCTCAATCGTGTGGCCGTTGCCGTCAATAACCAAATTATCAATGTCCAATTCTATTCCGCCCTCGTAGAAAAATCTTTCATGATTTGCAAGGACAACATCATGCTCAAGAATTATCTCTTCACTCTTAGTGTTATGAATCAGCTCATCCAAGTCCGTGAAATCCAAATTATCATCATCAGGTATAATGTCGGTTTCCACAATGCCTTCGCCATGAATTTTACTTTCAAGGCCCTGTGACTGGTATATGCTTATATGTCCGTCATTCATTATTGTTTTAGAATCATTTATTTCAGGACTTATTAAAGTCAAATCAGTTTTATTGATTATTTCATTTAAGGAATCATTACTGAAAAGAGTTTTTTTAACTGTACATGATTTGCCATTGTTTAAGATTACGGCTTCAGCATCATTATCAATAAATTCACCCTCAACAATGCTGACATTATATTCCATACATTCATTGACCAGCACATAAGCTGAGCGGTTAGTGTTAAGTTTAGTATTGTAAACTTCAAGAAAGCCTTCATTGAAAATAATATTTTTTAAAGACATGTTAGCTGAAACTTCACATTTATCAACTTTTAAATCATTGCCGTAACTATATATTGCACCGCCATCATCTGCCACGTTAGCAATGATTAAAGAAGAAATAACACTCACTTTACCCTTATCTGCATAGGCTGCCTTATGATTAAATAAGGCCCCTCCAAAAAATTCGCAGACATTTGACTGCAATGTAGAAGAGGTTATGATAACTTCACCGTCATGGTTTGATATTGCGCCGCCGCTTTTTGCCCGGTTATCCTGAAGTGTGGAATCGTTAACATCCAACTTGCCCTGATTATATACTGCTCCACCCTTCTCTTTTGCTGCATTGGCAGTGAATGTGGAATTGTTAATGCTAATTTCACCGCTGTTGTATAGGGCTCCACCACCATCAGCACGATTATCCTGAAATTCACAAGCATTAATGACCAACTCCCCATTTTCATTGGATATTGAACCACCAACACTTTCTTTTGAATTATTATTTGCCAGCACAGATTCAACAATTTCCAATTTAGCGTTTTTAATATATATTGATCCGCCGGCATATTTTGCTATATTATCAGTTAATTTGGAAGCGATTATAGTCAAATCACCGTCTCTGCAATATATTGCTCCCCCATCTTTTTGGGTATGGCCATTTTTCATTTCAATATTTTTAATAGTAATATTTTTTGAAGTTGAGTGAAATATCCGTGTTTTTCCACCAGCATCAATACTATGGCCATTTCCATCAATGACCAAGTCATCAACATCCAATTTAATTCCTTCCAAATATCCAGACTCCTCATCATTACTTAAAACAATATCCGAATCAAGAATTATCTCCTTAACTCCCCTGTGAATTAAATCATCCAAATATTTAAAATTTTTACCCCGACCAAATGCCTTTTTCAATCTGTCACCGAAAGCCATATTCAACACCTGATTGATATTAACTATGGAGATTCTATTAATTAAAGTTAATTTTAAAGGAATATCTTTAGCCTGCAGCATTAATGTTTGTGCTGACAGTATTTTTAAGCTGGCTTGTCATACCTTATGAGCAAAGTCCCTTATCTTAAAACTGTCACTGGAATCTAACCAATAAATTTTTATCAGTTAAAATTATATTATTTATTGGAGAATCTCTTTTTTCACTTACGTTTTCAGATTCTCCATACCATGTAATAATGGCTAAAGGTTTAAATGTTAACTAGCCATTACAATTATCGAAAATATCTACCACCAAATTAAGCGAAAATAATTTATCATCAAATTATCATGGCTAAAATTTATTTAAAAAAAACTTTTATGATTTAATTAAACAAAATGTCATGTTGTATATAAACTGGAATTATATACAATCACACCATGATATTAACAAAACTCACATCCGAGAATCGGAGTTTAATCCTATTTTTACTAAAAACATCATAATCCAAGTTATGACAAACAAATAGGAAGCAACAAAAATCACAATCAATGAATGGTTGGGATAATCATTGCTAAACTATAATTATTGATAATCCTTTATAAATGTTACTAAAATTAAATTTGCCCCCATTTGCTCAGGATTTAATGATTATAATTAGAGTTTCTTCAGGAAATAATAGATTTATACAATAACGAATGTAGAAAATAATTTACGTATATTTCTGCAAGAAATATACATAACCGTTTAAAAATCATTATTTTGAAAAATAGATAAGTATAAATATATTGATATCCTCAAGACAATTTTTATGAGTGAAAACAATATTTATAACTTAGAACAATTTAGTTAAACTTAAATAGAATAAGCATAATAACTATTTATTGTAATTAACACATCACTGCTATTATACATGACTATTACTATTATTGACAATAGTATAGAAATTATCTACCTCAAATTTAAATCTTCATGATACAAACAATCAATGCTTAGAAGTATCGCAATTATCCATTACTTTTAGGAATCTGCTAGAAAACGAAGTATCCCACTCTTCTAAAAAAATTGTTTGAAAACCAAAATGAGTTTATAAACTCAAAGTTTATAAAATCAACACAAATAAGCAACCATTTCATCAATTGACTACCGAATTTATCACTTCATTCATTTGAAGTTATAATTATCACTTCATAATATTATAGTACTTCATTTAATTGAAGAAATTTTTTTAACTACATCTAAATGAAGTACTTCAAATTGTTAAAGTATATATTTTATAAAATTATTCATCTATTGCCTTCAATATTTCCAAGACTTCATCTTTGGACAATAATTCAACTTCAGAAGAGTTGTATATGAAATCAAGATGATCTTCAACGACATCCCTATGAATAATATATAAATCATCAGTTTCTTCTGCATGATATACTTCATTAGGGTTCATCAAGTCCTCATTCAGCTTTTCGCCGACTCTCATTCCGATGATTTTTGTCTCGATGTCTTCAGGCTTATAGCCGTATTTCGGTGCGTAATATTCAATCATAACTTCTGCAATGTCTGTCACCTTAACTGCAGGCATCTTTAGGATGAATATTTCTCCACCTTCAGAAATGCTAACAGCATCCAGAATCAATCTGGCCGCTTCCTGAATGTTCATGATGAAACGGGTCATTTCCACATCAGTAATGGTTAGGGGGCCACCGTTTTTAATCTGTTTTTTAAATATTGGAATGACTGATCCTCTTGAGTTCAATACGTTTCCAAATCTTACGCAGGAAAATTTGGTTCCACTCTCACCGCTGTAAACGTTTGAAGAAATCATGACACGCTCAGCAAGAAGTTTTGTGGCACCCATTACGTTGACGGGATTGACTGCCTTGTCGGTACTGATTAATATTACCTTTTCAACACCGCAGGCCATAGCTGCATCTATAATGTTTTGTGTTCCTCTGACATTTGTTTCCACTGCTTCCATCGGATTATATTCACATAAAGGAACATGCTTATAGGCCGCTGCATGAAGCACAATGTCCACGTCCCTGAAAACTCTTTTCAATCCGGCAAGCTGCTTTACGTCGCCCACAACGGTTTTAAGTTTTGGAGATTTCAAATCAAGTTCCAAATCAAACAATCCTGTTTCATTATTATCGAATGCCTTTACGACTTCAACATCATATTTTAATAATTCTGCAACGATTTTCTGACCGATTGATCCACAGCCGCCTGTAACAAGAATCCTTTTCCCTTTATAAAACTCTTCCAACATATAAACCCTCTAATTTCCAAAATCCATTCAAATGATTCAACACATGTATAAATTTCAAAGACATAAACATGACATATTATACAAAATGATAAAGTTATAAGTTATCACTATAAATTAATTTAGTTTTTTTAATTATTAAATATTTGGGAAACTGCCTATTTGTTGGATTTTTTGTTGCAAAAATAGCATTCGTTTTTTAAAATCCTTTTTTTAACCCCACCAAATTATTGCGAAACATCATCCGGCACATTATCCCTAAAATTGATATTATCTGATTCATATTGGGAATTTTCCAGCCTTATTGCTCCTCCTGAGTTTTTAGCAGTGTTTTCACTGAATTCTGATTGATTAACGTCAAATACACTTTTGACATTGTCCAATGCCCCGCCATTATCTGCGGCGTTTTTCTCAAACACAGATTCTTTGACGCTCATCTCGCTATCATAATTGTGTATTGCCCCGCCGTTTTTTGAAGCGTTTTCACCAAATATGGATTTGACAATAGCTAAATCAGCCTTATGATTGTATATTGCTCCGCCGCTACAATCTGCCCTGTTAAGATTAAGTTCGGATTCTGTTATGGACAGGTCACTGGAATTATGTATTGCACCACCGTTTTCGCTTGCGGCATTGACATTGAATTTGGAATCGAAAATTTTCAAATCAGATTCTGAGTTAAAGACAGCTCCACCATTTTCTGCCCTGTTTTCATCCAATACAGACTTTTCAATCGTCAGGTCTCCGCCATCATTGTTAAATATTGCGCCGCCTTCATTTGCAGAGTTTCTGCATAGCTCAGATTCAATAACATTTAACTTTCCATCGTCATTGAATACTGCTCCGCCCTTGTTTGCCCGGTTATCATTTAATTTTGAATCAACTATAATCAATTCGCCCCAATTGTTTATTGCTCCTCCAAAATCTCCGCAGGAATTATTTGAAATCACTGATTTTTCTATACTCAATTTGCCTTCTTCATTAAATACTGCTCCGCCGTCCTCATCTGAAGCATTGAAATCAAGCACACAACCAGTTAAAATCAGTCCCCCTTCATCAACGTGTATTGCTCCGCCGTTTTCCCTTGAAAAACCATTCTTTAACGCCATATTTTTAATTGTGATGTTTTCGCCCGTGCAGTAAAAGAGACGTGTTTTTTTACATGCATCAACATTGAAGCCATTGCCGTCAATAATCATGTCATCAACATCCAAATCTATGCCATTTTCATATTTTGACTCTTCAATGCCTGATAAAACAATATCACAGTCCAAAACTATCTCACTCTCTCCGCTGTGAATCAGCCTATCCAGATATTCAAAATTTTCACTCATGACCAACACCCGATTAAATATAGAATATGTCAACAATCCTACTTAAACTCAAACATATAAATAACTAAACGAATATAAGATAAATTGGTTTATTTATCATTAGGAGAAATTTAAATGAGATGTGTTGGTACTGTAACCCGTGGAATAAGAACCCCAATTATTAAGGAAAACGATGATTTGGCAACTATCGTAGTGGATTCATTGATGGCTGCAAAGGAAAGTGAAGGATTTGAATTCAGGGATAAGGACATCGTTGCAATAACAGAAGCTGTTGTTGGAATCTCTGAAGGAAACTACGTGACCGTAGATGACGTTGCAAAAGACGTTGAAAACAAGTTTCCGTCCAAAGACATTGGAGTAGTAAATCCTATTTTAAGCAGAAACAGATTCTCCATCATCCTCAAAGGTATTGCAAGAGGAATGGATAAGATAACATTATTAAGCTCTTTTCCTGCAGATGAAGTGGGAAACGGAATTCTTGATGAAGAAACTTTAGAAAAAAGCGAATACAATTTGGGAAGCATCATTTCCGAAGACGAATATGCAGAAACCTTCGGAACATGGATTCATCCGTTTACCGGAATCAATATGGTTGACTTCTACAGAGATTTGATTGAAAGCGAAGACTGTGAAGTCGAATTCGTCTTTTCCAATGACGTCAAAACAATCCTTGACTACAACAAGGACATTCTGAGTTGTGACATTCACACAAGAGAAAAGACCACAAAACTTCTTAAGGAATTGGGCGCCAACGTTTACGGCCTGCATCAAATTTTAACCGAACCTATCGGAGATTCAGGTTCCAACCCGGACTACGGACTCCTCGGTTCAAACAAGGCAACTGAGGAAAAATTAAAGCTATTCCCAAAAACAGGAGACAGCCTAGTTCGTGAAGTTCAAAAAAGACTGATTGACCTGACAGGCAAACAGATAGAAGTAATGGTTTACGGAGACGGCGCATTCAAAGACCCTGTTGGAAAAATCTGGGAGCTTGCAGATCCTGTAGTGTCACCTGCACACACTGACGGGCTAATAGGAACCCCTAATGAAATCAAATTAAAATACGTTTCTGACAACAAATTCGCTGATTTGAAAGGCGATGAGTTAAAAGAAGCAATCAAAGAAGAAATAAGATCCAAAGATAAGGACTTGACCGGACAGATGATTACCGAAGGAACCACACCAAGAGTATTGACCGATTTAATCGGTTCCCTATGCGACTTGACCAGCGGTTCTGGAGATAAGGGAACACCAGTCGTATTTATCCAAGGATACTTCGATAATTTAGCAGATGACTAAATTATCCAAAACATCACCATTTTAAAAAAAAGAAGTAAAAAAACTTACTTTAAAAAAAGCAAGCTTAATTTTTAATATATTTTGCCAAATCATCAGCCTTATCTGTTTTTTCCCATGTGCGGCCTTCAATACCGAAGTGGCCATACATTGCGGTCGGCTTGTATTGGGCATCTCTGAGTTTTAGGGTTTCTATTATGCCGTCCGGAGTCAATTTGAAGTTTTCACGAACAATTTCATCCATTCTCTTGTCGCCGATGTCTGCGCCGGTTCCGAATGTGTCGACCATTACTGATGTAGGTTCGGCAACTCCGATTGCATAGGAAAGCTGGATTTCACATTTTTCAGCAAGTCCGCTTGCTACGATGTTTTTTGCGATGTATCTTGCCATGTAGCATGCGCTTCTGTCCACTTTTGTGCAGTCTTTTCCTGAGAATGCTCCTCCACCATGTCTTGCATATCCTCCGTAGGTGTCTACAATAATTTTACGGCCAGTTAAACCTGCATCCCCGTGAGGTCCACCAATTTCGAATTTACCTGTTGGATTGATGTGCTCTTTAGTGTTTTCTGTCATGAGTTCTTCAGGAATGACTGCCTTGAAGAGCTTTTCACGAATATCTTCTTTTAACTGCTCCTGATTGTCAGACATTGTCTCATCATGCTGGGTTGACAATACTACTGCATCTAGGGAAATGACATTACAATCTTCATCATAGTTGACTGATACCTGTGCCTTTCCGTCAGGTCTTAGGTATGGGATTTCTCCGCTTTCTCTCAGTTCAGTTAATTTATTAGTCAATTTACGTGCCAAGTCGATTGGATATGGCATTAATGAATCGGTTTCGTTTGTTGCAAAGCCGAACATCATACCCTGGTCTCCTGCACCGGTTTCCTCTTCTCTGGCTACTCCCTGGTTGATGTCTGGAGACTGTGAATGGAGCCTGTTTACGACTTCACATTTATGACCGTCAAATTTTAAATCTGGATTATCGTAACCGATTTCAATGATTGTATCCCTTATGATTTTTTCAATATCTTCATCTGAAATGTCCGCATTTGATGTTACCTCACCAAATACCATGCAGAAATCTGTTGTTACGCAAGTTTCACATGCAACATGAGAATTCTTATCCTGTGCCATGTATGCGTCCAATATAGCATCAGAAATTATATCTGCAACCTTATCAGGGTGCCCCTGAGTTACAGACTCTGATGTAAATGTTCTATGTATATCACTCATATTATCACAACAAAAAATAAATCTTATCAATATAATATTAATTTACTCTATAAATATACTTTTTTATTATATCCATCGATAACAATTATTTACCATTAAAAATATACTTTTTAACATGAAAAAATTAAACATTTTTGGTATAGCTCTTTTAATTTGTATAATAGCTATCGTAGGTTTTTATGCATTTACAACACACAATCTATTAGGAGATAATGGAAAAATTGTTGATGCGAATGCTTTAGACGAAAAAGGAATCTTAACGCTAAATAATCAGTCAAAAGACGAAAACGGTGGAATATTTACTTCAGCCAAAAGCGATGAAAACAGTATTTTTTTAAATAAGTCAAGTATCTTGAAGCTTACAAAGTCATATATCAATAAAACCGGTGATACGGCCACATCAGGTGATGACGCTGACTTTTATGGAGTCAATTCTGCTGTTTTAGTTAAGGACAAAAGTCAGTTGAATATTGAAGACTGCGAGATTGTAACCAATTCCAAGGGTTCCAACGGTATTTTTGTAACAAATACCGCCACCGGCCAAGGCCAAGGCCAGGGAGGAGCTCCTGAAGGAGCAGCACCTGGAGGGGGAGGCGAAGTGCCTGAAAAGCCACCTGAACAGATGAAAAATGCCAAAGTTTCAGATGAAACGGTAGCCAACATCAAGGATGTTAAAATAACAACCCACCAGGACAAGTCAAGAGGACTCGACGCCACCTTCGGAGGCATCATCAATGCAGACAACGTTGAAATCAACACTGACGGAAACAGCTGTGCAGGACTTGCAACAGACCGTGGCGAAGGCAACGTAACCGTTAAAAACTCAGTCATAAACACTGGAGTCAGCAAAGAAACGGGAAGAGGATCTCCAATAATTTATTCAACAGGAAACATTACCCTTCAAAACTCAAAAGGTACATCCCACGTATCACAAATCGCATGTATTGAAGGTAAAAACTCAATTACTTTGGAAAATTCAGAACTGACCGGTGTCGGTGAAGGCAACCGTAAAGATGGTGATAACTACGTTGATTTGGCAGGAATATTCATCTATCAGAGTATGAGTGGAGATGCAGACGTTGGAACATCCACATTTAACTGTAAAAACTCAGATTTAAGTATTGAACCGGAATCAGATTACTATGAAAAGATTCCAATGTTTCACGTAACCAATACCAAAGCCAACATCAACCTTGAATCAACCGAATTTGACTTTGGAAGCGGAATACTGTTTGACATTTCTTCACAAAGCCAATGGGGCAATAGCGGTTCAAACGGAGGAGACGTTAATTTAACTGCAAGCAATGAAAAACTGGAAGGAGACATTATTGTCGATTCAATAAGTTCACTTAACTTTACAATGAAAAGCACAAGCCTTGAAGGTGCAATTAACTCTACCGGAAACACCAATCTGGTTATTGAAAAAGGTTCTACCTGGAGCCTGACAAAAGACAGTAACATCACATCACTTAAAAACTCCGGAACAATCAACCTGAACGGTCACAAGCTCATTGTAAATGGTGAGGAATACAAAGGATAGATTTAATCTATCCTAACTTTTTTTATTTGAAAAATAGAATTTTCAGCAGTGCCTACCTGCCCTGTAGACTTCTGATTTTATATCATCCTGCGTTGACACATCGCCGACAACAGTAAAAACTGCCTTTTCAGTCGGATTTACAGAAAAGCTGATGAAATCACGGATTCCGGTCAGGGCATTTCCATTTGATGATCCGACAGCAGTGATGATGTAGTAATCCTTGTTTTCCAGATGGTTGAAAATCGGATAGCATCTGTCAAAAAATCTTTTTAGGGTTCCGGTCATTGAATAGTAGTATACCGGAGTCGCATAGACTATTACATCGGCTTCCATCATGTCATCTAGGATAAGTGAAATCTGGTCATCCTGATAGCATTCCCTTTCAGGGGTTTTGCAGGACATGCAGGCTTTGCATGAGTCAAATTCAATATCTTCCAGGAAGTATTTGACTGCCTTGTTTCCGCCGTCAACAGCACCTCTAACAAATTCGTCACATAACGTATCTGAGTTCCCACCTTTTCTTGGTGAAGAACTGATTACAACCACTTTTTTTGCCATAAATATTCACCTGCCAAATTTTATTTAACATTACTTTGATGAAAAGTATCCAATTAAACCTTGATAATTAATCATCTATATACTTATTGATTTGAAGAAAAATATGAAAAATATTATATAAAATAAATAAAAGACTATCCATTATGAAAAAAATTTATATCCTTTGTCTAATATTAATTGCCGTTTTTTCCATAAATGCGGTATTTGGTGAAAATTTCACGGGCCTGAATGAAAAGATTAACGAAAACGAAATTGTTGTTTTAAATGATGATATAATTTTAAATCAGAACGCAACAAATGAGGAAAATACCTTTAAAGAGGGTATTTCAATCACTGACAGACAAGTAAACATTGACGGAAACAACCATTCGATATTTGCAAAAGATTCAAATCTCAATCAGGTAAGGCTCTTCAATATTACAAACAGTAATGTGACCCTTTCAAACATCATCATCTCTTCAGCCAGCTTCAATGGAGCCGGAGGAGCCATTATTCTGGATGTCAATTCCACTTTAATTTTAAAGGACGTTACCTTTAAGGACAACACTGCTTTGGGACTTTACGGTGAAGGGGGAGCCATATATTCATCAGGAACAGTTTTTATCTATAACTGTACTTTTGAAAACAATTATGCAAGCGGCGCAGGAGGTGCTCTTTTCTCACTGGCCAGAAATTCAACCATATCCTCTTCCAAATTCATCAATAACTCCGCAAAATGGTATGGTGGTGCAATCCATTCCTGCTCCAACTTATTTTTAGATTCATCACTATTCGATTCCAATAGCGCATACAGCGGTTCAGCATTTCACTATGCAGTCAGCAGTCTTTCCCTTGAATATGACAACAATGAAGCCTTTTTAACTTCCTCTGTTTTCAGGAACAATAAAGCGGATTTTGGCGGTGCAATCTCAACCGCATCATTGAGAAGAATAATAACTGCAGATTGTCGCTTTGTAAATAATCAGGCCTTGAAAGGAGGAGTAATATATAAATGCGGCATGACCGATACCTTTTTACACAATTGTTCAATCGAAAACAACACCGCAGAAATCGGAGCTGCTTTCTTTGACGATTCATTTGAAGGCGTTTTTGAAGACGAAAAACAAAATCACACATCCTTCATTACCTTAAGCGACTGCTCTTTAAAGAATAATGTTGCATCAGATAAGGCATCAGTATTTTATGCAAGGGCATCCAATTTCTGGGTCGACAATACTGTATTCGACAATAATTCAAATAGGGAAATCATCAATGGACTTGGAAATATCACTGTCATAAATTCCAGGATTTCAAATTATCGTGAGGATTTCATAACCCAGTTCATAAACGGAACCGTAATATTCATAAACAATACTTTCAGTATCGAAAATGTTAATATTATACTCCTAAACGATAGCTCCCAGATCAATGGTGAGGATTTTGATAGAATATTTAACATTTCAGACGATACAAACATCATAGTCGATATAGACTATAACGGCACCATCATTGACTATAATGACTACCGCTATGTTAAAATCAGCCATGCATGTATCTGGGAAATGAGGGAAAGCGAGTGCTGTTCAGTTTATGTTCGTTTAAACAGTACAGATTATGCACTATCCCAGAGAAGAGACGGCAGCAAAGATAATTTCACAGTCTATGTTGATAAGACAGATAATTATATCAAAGAATTCAAAGCCATTTCAGAATATTATTTACTATCCAAAACCTATACCAACGGATGGGTTATAGGATGCGGAGGATGGGATGAAAGCAGTGAAAATGAGAAAGTGGAAGCATTAGCAAGTGACATGGCCATAAAGGGTCAAATTGATGAAGAAGCTTTGAAATTAATTTTAGAAACCAAAAAAAGATGCGGCGTTGGACACTTGCTCATTGTAGCTCCTAATGGAAGTTACGGAAACGTGGTAACATTCAAAGGAAAGGATATCTTTAAAATGGGAGTTTTAAATGACGGCGACTACATCGTCTCCCCTAATGGAGTTGAAAACTGGCGTTACGGCCATATAGACAATATCAGTGACGTTGTTACAGAAAACATCTTCTTGTCCTCTAACGATACTTACGGTATTAGAAGGCATTGCATCTTAGTCCATCACGTTAAACTTGATGAAAACGGCTTTTCAGATTCCGTGCATGTTTCCAATGAAGATGGAAGTCTTATCAACCAGACCAACTATCTCCATGCAGACAGCTTCTGGTTTAAGGAAGAATTCACCCACCATTCCGAAATACCACTTAGTCTTGACAACAAATATCTTGGAACATACTATGACTACAATAAAACGATATTTTCTGAAAATGCTAACATAAACTATAATGGCGATTATACATTTAAAGCCAAATTCATTAATCGTGACGGAGACCTTTTAGTGAATGAAACTGTTCAAGCAATTGTCAATGGAAAATCCAATGAATATGTTACAAACAACGAAGGAATTATTGAAATTGCTTTTCAAAAATTAACTTCAAATCAGACAATAACATTAACAAATCCAGTAACTGGAGAGACAGCTGAAAACACCATTACAGTCATGTCCAAAAATCAGCATGACCCTAAAAAACGAGAAGATCAAAACTCAAATAAATCTCCAGAAATCAGAACTTTTAGATTAAATGAAGAATCATACAAAACCAATGAAGGATTATACAAATACACTAAAGATTCATACAAAGCCGGTGAAGACTCATACAAAGCTCAACCAACTTCCAATAATACAACCAAATCAATCAATCCAGACATATTAAACAAATTAAAAATAATCCTTAAAATGATATTGAAAAATCTGCTCGGTATTTTTAATCTGGATTTTCTCATTCCGGGCTTTAATAAATTAATGCAAATCATAGACTGGATGATTGGTGTTTTCCACCCAAACGTACAAATTTAAATTTTAACATTTTTGTGCAGAAATTCTCCGGTTTCTGCAAGCCGGAGAGTTTCAATGAAAATCATATCAAAGCAAACGTTAATACGGGCATATATAGAATATCCTTTTTGAATTCTATTTTAGAAGTCCTATTGGAAACCAATATTCCATAATCAGCACCATATTTATTTTTTGCCCTTGTAATTTGGCTTTTATTTTTCTTGCCGATGCCCACTTCAACAGGTATGACCTGGTCTAGATTTTTAACAATAAAATCAACCCCTTTTTTATTTGAATCATAGAAGAGTCCCAATGATTCAAAAGATTCATAAGATAACCTGTTTAATGTAGAAGCCACCATATCCTCAACAAGCACCCCATAACATTTTTCATGATTCAAATCATAACGACCTATACGATAATTCAATGCTGACTTAACTGAAGGTGCCGAAAAGAAATATTCTTTTGGTTTATTGAGTATTTTACCTGCAGACCCATAGGCATTGATTCCTAAAATCAATTGGGACTTTTCCAACGCATCCAAAATATTATTGACTGTCCGGATATTCAGGTTAAGGCTTTGGGCCAGGGATGAAGATGAAACTGTTCCGGGCTTTTTAGTAGCCAAATAGGAAATCAATCGTAAAATACTTGTATTCGTACCATTGTTGAATGATGCGAATTGCTTCAAATCTTCCTGAACTATTCTTTCCACCATATCATTAGTTAATCTATGAGTATCTATCTCAGAAATGTTCAATGCAAAAGGAAAACTTTGTGAATGCAGGAATTTTTTGAATTCAAGTTGAGGGTCATTATTTAATTGAATCAAATCCTTTGATATAATACTTTCACACTCCATTGCCTCATTGACCGTATCGGAATTTAAATTTAAAATCAAATCCTTAAAGTTGTTTTTTGTTAGGTCAATACCGTATTTCAAAAGGAGATATTCCTGAAAATTACATGGCAATAACTGTTCTTTTGTAATTCTTCTGGCAGCATCAGCATTAATTTCCAAACCAAGGGCTGATGAACCTGTAAAAATCATGAAAATGTTAAATGTTTTGTTAAACAGTAATCTTGCATAATTTGCCCAGTTTTCATCCAACTGTGCTTCATCAACAAATAAAAAGATTTTTTTGTTAAGGTTTGCAGGAATTGTCTGATGAAAATTCTCCAAATACAAATCAAAAATCTCTTTAATATCCACATCATAAACGCTTTTCAAATCATGCAAATCAAGATAGAATATATCGCTGTCCAGAATATTTCTCTCTTTAATCAAATAATCATATAATTGGTATAATATTGTTGTTTTACCTACGCCCCTTAAACCGGACATCATTATACAGCGATTATAATACTCCCCATCACTTTCAATAAAATTATCAATGTGTCTTTTAAGTTCAATAAATTTCAGACGTTGATTATTTATATCTTTTAGATGATTATTGGAGAGTATTCTTGTTTCTCTTTGTTTTGCATGAATGTAGGATATTAAGTCTTGTTTTGATGGCATGTTTTCACTCCCGATTTATAATTTATACAATAATATATAAATAGTTATGTAGTGTAATACATAACTAATATATAAAAGATTAAAGTGTAGTTTTTAAAGTATAAAAAAAGATAATTTTACAC
>JAFZMD010000061.1 GCA_017553445.1 Methanobrevibacter sp.
ATTTAAACTATATACAATCGGACACAATCTAAAAAGAATATACAACGAAATAAACACAAAAAATAACTAAAATAAGAAAAAATTATAAAAAAATTAGAAACACAAAAATCAATTAAAAATTTTGCGTCACATCCTCTTTTTTTTCATTCATTAAACTTATCTAATAGATAATATAAAATTTATATTAATATCTTTTAAGGTGAATTTTATGATTGATAAAAACTTAAAGCAATACGTTGACGATTTTTTCAAGGACTTGGTATTATATGATGATTATAAAAATGATCATGAGTATAAGCGTCTTTTAACTGCAGCAATTGATGTATTTTTAGAGTATGAAAGTAATTATACGGCATTTGAAGTTTATCAAGCATTTTTCATGATTTATCAAATTGTTCCTGGCGATAAATCTGAAGAAAAAGAAGACAAGAGTGATTTAGTAAGTGAACCGAATACACTTTTGGACTTAGTCGAAATAATGAAAGATTATGAACAGAAAACTGGTGATTTAATCGATAGACAAAGGGATCATTTTATTCACTCCGTTAATGTATTTCTTTTGGGTTTAGCCGTTTATTCTCAAAATAAAAATTATAGAAAAGTATTTAAGGAATATATTGAATCCAGTGATTATGATAAATTCTATAAAACTGAAAATGATGAGTTTTCTGATGAGGAATTTTTATATCGTTGGGGTGTTGCATCACTTTTCCATGATATAGGATATCCTTTTGAAATCATTGGAAAACAGCTAAATAAATTTATTAATGACAGTGTAGATTCTATTTCTAATTCTTATGATGTTAATGTTAGTATAGATTTTAAAGATTTCGATGAATTCAATTCTATAGTTAGAGTACACCCTTATGATTTTGCAGATAAGTATCGTGAAAGGTATACTAATTCTAAAATTATAGATTTATTTAAACCTACTGAAATTATGGCCCATAAAATTGCTCATAATTTTGGATTTGACATAAATCAATATAAAGAGTTGCGAAATCATTTAAATAGTTTTATTTTATACATGAAAGAGAAAAATTTCATTGATCATGGATTTTTTTCAGCTATTTTAGTTTTAAATTCTTATGGAAGTTTAATCCAAAAATATGCTAAAAATAAGGATTTCTTCTTTTATCCAATTGTAGATAGTGCATCAGCTATTTTATTACATAATTATTATAATAAAACATTACAACAAAAACCATTTTGTTTGGGGCCATTGTATGTTGAATCTCATCCTATTGCATTTTTATTAATTTTATGTGATGAGCTTCAAGAATGGAACAGACAGCCTTTCGGTATTTTGGATAAACAAAAGTATCATGTAAATGATTTAAATATTGTAATTAATGATAACCGAATGGATGTTGAATATATATTAAATGGAGGGTCCATGGGTTTGGGTTTTGAAAAAGATAAGAAGACATTTATTTATGAGGTTTTAGATATTGAGCGTACTGTTTTTCCCCAAACATTGTCTGTAACAATTCCAGATTCTGATGATATTGAAAAAGAAGTTATGAGGGATATGGACATATCAGATATTAATGCTCCGGATTTATTGCTTAGAAATGTTGAAAAATTAGCTAAAGAAATTCATAAACAATACCGCCAAACCAAAATTAATGAATATGATGAAAAACTTGAAAATGGAGAGATAACTGAAGAAGAACATGATGAAAACGTTGATAATTTGGAAGAATTTGACGATTTATCTCCGGATAAATTATTATCTAATTATCGCCAAGCCAAATCAATTCCAAAAAAATTAGACATGATTGGTTGTGAGATAGCAAATAAGGATGATGAACGTGACGCAATAACAGAATTTTTAGATAAGGAAATTGAGGATTTAGCTATTTTTGAGCATAAAGAATGGTGTGAAGAAAAAGAGGGTCTTGGTTGGATATGTATTGAAGAGGATGTGGCTGATGAAGAAGAGGATGCAGCTGATGATAGGGCTATTGAAGAAGATGTGGCTGATGAAGAAGATAAAAAACGTGAAACTCCATATTTGGTTGAGTGGGATGAATTAAGTGATGATATCAAACAATATGATATAGATGCAATTGAAAATATTCCACATCTTTTGGATTGTCTTGATTTAAAAATTGTCCGTTCAAAAATTAGACTGCTTACTTTTGAAATGCATAAATATTATCTAAAAGAAAAAGGTGAAAAATTTGATGAAAATGCTACTTCTAAAGAATTATTTGATAAGTTAGAAGATCATATTCAATATTCTAACTATAAACAAGCAAATTTCATAGTTAAAATATTAAATGAAAGAGGTTATGAATTAGTGGATATTGATGATGAACGGGAAGCGATTAAAAAATTTGATAATAAGGATTTAGAATACTTTGCAAAACGTGAACATAAGGCTTGGTATAAACTTAGAGTTAATTTAGGTTGGACTTATGGAACGGAAGGTGAAGAAAAAACTAGTCCTAATTTAGTTTCATGGGATAAATTGGATGATAAAATTAAAGAAGATAATAAAAGGACTTTTGAAAATCTTCCAGAGATGTGTGCCGAACCAAAAATTGACTTAAAAATTATTAAAAGTGGGTAAATTAATTTAATTTACTCTATTTTTTTTAATCTATAATTTTATATATTATAAAAAACTAACTTTATGTAACTAAAATATTTCGGAGATTATGATTATGTCTACATCAGATATTGGCAATAATGTCATATTCAAAAAACAGTTAGGATTAAATTTTGAAATAGACCAAAAATATATTGGTTTGAAAATGAAGGAGAATAATATTTTGTCTTTTAATTTCAGGGTTCCTGGAGATTTGAAAGATGAAGTTGAGAGTTATTTCAAAAGGTTTAAAATGGGTGAACCGATTCTTGTCGATATCGGCGGAACAGGTGATATCAGGTGTGAATTCAAAGGTCTTTCTCCTGTTTTAAAGAATAAGGATGAATTTGATAAGTATTTCATTTCTGCTACCTTGCAGGAAGATAAGGAGTATAATCCTTTAGAAGAGGAAAAATGTGAAACTTGTAGTGGATGCGGATTCCACTAAATTTCATAATTTTGTTTTAAACCAGTTGATTGTTTCTTTTAGCTGATTTTCAAAGTCATTCAGGTTGACTTCATAATCTATTTTTTTCATATTGCTTACGTCGGCCAGGGAGTGTTTTATGTCTCCTTTTCTTTCAGGCAGGTATTTGGCTTCAATGTCATAGCCTAACGTTTCACAGATTATTTTATAAAGTTCATTTATTGATGTCTTTTTGCCTGAAGCTACATTAACTATTCCGTTATAATCGGACTCTGCAGCTTTGATGTTTGCGTTTACTACATCCTTAATGTAGATGAAGTCTCTTGTCTGCTCGCCGTCACCGTATATTATTGGCTGCTCTTCCTTAAGCAGTGCAGTTATAAAATTTGGGATAACTGCAGCATATTGTGAGTTTTCATCCTGTTTCGGTCCGAATACATTAAAGTATCTTAAGCTTATGTAATTCAGTCCGTATGCTTCATAATATGTTTTTAAAAATAGCTCACAGCTGGCCTTTGAAGCGGCATATGGTGATTTTGGAAGCGGATATTCAGTTTCCTTTAATGGGATGTTTGTATTGTCCCCATAAACTGATGATGATGAAGAAAATATAATTTTTTTAACGTTATTGTTTTTGCACGCATCAACTAACTTGATTGTCGCATCCAGATTGTCTTTTGTGCATTTTGATGGATTGTCGATGCTTAGAGGAACGCTTGCCATTGCAGCAAGATGGAATACATAGTCAATGTCAGCCAGCAATTCATCCAAGTTGACATCATTCAGATCATTTTCTATTATTGTTAAATTTTCATGATTAATATTTTGTAAATTTTCAACTTTTCCTGTGGACTTATTATCAATAATTATGACTTCATTATCGTCAATTAATTCATCTGCAATGTAAGAACCTATAAAACCAAGCCCGCCAGTTATTAATATCTTTTTATCTTTCATTTAATCACTAAAAATTTTATTTAATTAATTTGATAATATTTAACCTTTTATTTATTATTTTTAAGTAATAACATTTATATATTTTTTCGATTATAAATTTAAATATATTATATTATAATATAATAGAGGGAGTCTTAATATGTTTGATTTAGTTCATCTTACTGTGAACTCACTGGCTGTTGCTAATGTTCACGGTCTTGCTAACATAACAATTAGTTATTTTGATATGATTTTAGATTATTTAGTGGCTATTATCGTATCTATCATTATTGCATTGATATTAAGAGTTCCGTTAATGCCGTCTGATAGGTATTCATTTGATGTAAGTGCGATTTTTCCAACTCCAATTATTGCAATGGGTGTACTCTCATTCTTTTTGGTTTTAAATTACACATTTGCATTTAATGGACTATTATTGGCTGTTATTATTGGGGTTTGTTCTGCTTTGTTTGTGAAATACTTATTTTATTATGTATTTCCATCTCCAGAGGGAGGGGATGATAAATGAATGAGATTATAGGTTTAATACTTGCAGCGATTGTCTGCTGGTTAAATTTTGTAATTGTTGATACTTATTTCGGACTTCCCGAACAACCCGGTGTTAAAGGAGCTCGAATTATTGGTGAATCAGTTAAGAAAAGAAAAGGAGATATTGCCGGTGGATTTTTCCAGGGAAACATTCTATGTTCTCCGGACGCATCTGCTGGTACATTAATGGCATCTATTGGATATTTGGTTTTAGGTATTCCTGGGGGGATAATTGCTGCATTTTTAGTGTTTATCGGAAATAGATTGTGTGCAGATCCAGGCTATGCCGGAACCACTGGAAGTTTAACTGCAACGGTACTTATTTTTATCTTTTCATTTATCGGATTAACTCCTGAAATGTTTATTGTAGGTATGGTTATTGCAATTTTAACTGTCCAAGGTATTGATCAAGTAAGAGCATCTATCATTCTTGGTAAGATAGCTGAAAAATTTAATAGACATGCTGAAGAGTGATATTTATGTATGTGGAAATTATAGGCGTTATTTTAATATTTGTTGCTTTGAGGGCATTGATTACGCAAAATAGGGCAGAAAGATTGTTGTATCTAAACGTCATAGGCTTTGGCGTATCTGCACTTATTGCATTGGTAATCAATACTCCTTTCGCACTTATTGTTGCAGCAGCATTCTTTATTTGCTCTACAATCAGTGCCAATGCAATTGCATATGCCTTAAAAAGATTGGATGAGGAAATTCTTTTGGACTGAGGTGTTGTTATGGAATTTTTCGTATCTTTAATTGCAATTGCATTAATGTTGATTGGTGCTGTAGGTATCATTCTGCTTAAAAAACCAATGGATAAGGTTATAATGTTTTCCATTCTTGATGCTGGTTTCCTATTGGCTGTAGTATTATTCAAATACTTGGATGTGGCTTTGTTTGTTGCATTGGGCGGACCCTTGTCAACATTAGTATTTATATTGGCTATTGTTAAGATAAAAGAGATTAGGGCTAAAAAAGTAGAAAGTGGTGAGATACATGATTAGTGTTCAGTTATTTTTCTATTTTGGAATAATTTTAGCTATTGTTGGTAGTTTGGCTACTGCCTGGGGTCCGGGAGTTAAAGATCCTATTGTCAGAACATTCAATACTGAAGTGGCATCCATTGGTGTCTGCTTGATATTATTGTCTTATAATCATGTTTTAGCTTTGTTGACATTGGTTGCAACAACAGTGGTTATTACTTTAATTTTATTTAGAGCTATTATTCGTTTAGAAGAAATGGGGGCAGATGTATGAAAATCGGTAGAATCTGGAATAAGTTAGCAGACCCGAAAACTGTCCCTAGATTGTTCGCATTCTGTCTTGGCGTTATTTTGATTGTCGGTTTTGTAGTTCCTTTGGCTTTAAATCCGGATCAAATTTATATGAGGCCAGCTCCTCAAGAGCAAGTTGATGAAGGTCTTGCAATAGCACCTTATGATAGGGGTGGTGAGGTATTAAAATCTCCAGGTTTTATTGGTCCTCAATATCCTGAAAATGCTCGTGAGCTGGGTATGATTACAGCTTATATGTCTCCTCTGGCAGAATGGATATCATCAGTATCTCCGTACTTTGGAACGTCAATTTATTCATCTCCTGGCGGACTTATTGATGAAGTGTTGTACTATACTAGAGGTTTCGATACAATCTTGGAGTCTTCTATCCTGATGATGGCATTTATTATCGCTTCATGGCTGGCTGTTAATTATACGATGAATAGAAAAGACATTGAAAAAGACCTTAAAAAGGCTATTAACGACTCCAATAAAGTCGCTCATGAAGTAAAAGTAAATGATGAAAAGGCTAGAGCCAAACAATTAAGGAGGGATAACTGATGGTGTTAGTACCTTCCCATGTTCCTGCTGAATTTATTTCAATGTATTTGCCGGCAATCTATGCTGCTTTGATTGTAGGATTCATAGGATCAATGGCTATAGCGTTAAATCGCAGAGATATTCATATTCTCATATTGACGGATTTAATTGGACTTGCTATGATTATTGTTGTTTCCGCTGTCGGTACAGATTTGGCGGAAGCTTTGATTTTACCGGGTTTGGTAGTTGAACTGGCTGAAACCTTGGCGATTTCAGAAATATTGATTTCAAGAGAAATGCATAAAATCGATGCAAATCCGAGGGCAAACTTAACTAAATCGACTGCCCTGTTCCCTCAGCCATTTGCATTGGATATGGAAATCATGACTACTGCACCTAATTTCATAGCTTTGGTGTTGATTGCTTACGGAATATTTTTAACCGGATTTACTGGCGGTGCCGTTGCTGGTGGAGGAATCGTTTTATATGCGTTATCCAAGAAAGCAAGAGGACTTCCTGTTTTAGTATTGGATGGTGTTGCTGGCGTATCTGGTATTTCATGGTGTTTATGGATTATTGGATTTGCATTATTCTTTGTAGCTCCTAGTTTGTGGGTATTAAGTTTATTTGTTGTATCTTGTGGTTTATTATTAAAAGTAGCTTCAAAAGTCGGTTTAATTGGACTGCTTATGAGAGAGGACATTGATAGGGAGTAGTGGTGATATGGATTTTGTTACGCTTGGAGGAAATTTATTGGGAACAATACCATTAGGAGATATTGTATTATATGTCACACCGCTTAATTTGTTCTTGTTTATTGTGCTTTTGGTCTTTACGCTATTGATTGCAATCAGTAAAACCGAAACGCAGGTGGAAGCCACATTCATGAAACTTTCAAATACCAATGTCAAAGTTGGTAAAAGTGAGTTTAGGCAAAGAAGATTTCTGGCAGTTATCTGCGGTATTGCATCTGCCGGAGCAATGATTACTGGTGATTTATTTAACTTCACATTATTCATGGCGTTAATCGGTATTTTAAATATTGGTATCGTGTCTGCAGTAAAACAGACCAGCGTTTTGAACTCAGCATATCAATATGGTCTGATTGCCATGATGTGCAGTTTGCCTTTATTTGGTGGAGCAGCTATTATTCTTGCATCAACCGGAACTTTAAGTCTTGCAGTATTGTCTCAAATGCAGGCGACTCCAATGGTTGTCTTTGGTGCTGTTTTAATGTTGCTCGGTATTTTGGGTGAAAGTGGTGTAGCGCCATTTTTCGCAAGTAAGGCTGAGATGTTCAGGACACCGGGTTCTCCGTTTATTGTGATTATTCACTTAAGTTCCTTGTTTATTATTGTAAGGGCTGTTGAAATATTGTTATTGGTGTTATGGTAGTGAGAGTATGGCTGATCAAAAGATTATATGTATTATATTATTAATTATATCAACAATAGCTATTCTGGCTTGTCTGGTCATAAACTTCCAGGATTGGATTGTTTATACGATAGCTATTATTGGTATCCCGCTTTGGGTTTTATCATTGGGCCTGTTGACAATGGCCAAACCGAGAGCGGAAGATGAAGAAGAAAGGGTGAAAGAACCGTTTACTGGATATTAGTGGTATTATGAATTTGATGGCAGATATTTTAATAAATGTAATTATTGCATTCCTGGCCGGAAGCTTGCTTCTAGGATTGCATAGGAAAATAATGGCACGTGTTCAGAAAAGGCCAGGTCCTCCTATCATTCAACATTTATTGCATTCTTTAAAATTCTTCTTTAAAGAAACGGCTTTTCCAAAGACAGTATCAATGCCTTTCTACATTGGTATTGTGTTTATTTTAGCTGCAATTTGGATTGTAGGTGTGATTGTAGGTCCTGTTACTCATGATTCACTTTTAATCTTATTTGGTGTTTATGCCGTTTATAAGATTGTGGAGCATAACTCAGGATCCAGTTCAGGTTCTCCTTATGGAAAGGCTAGTTGTGTAAGGGCTGTTTTATCAGCGGCAACTGAACTGCCTTTATTTGCAGCTGTTGTTCTTGTTTATTTGGTAACAGGTTCAATGAATATAGGAAATATTATTAGTTATCAGGCAGCGAATGGTCCGTTAGTGTTTTCAATACCTCTTGCAGCCATAATGTTTTTCTTGTTATTATTGTCAAAGTCTCCATACTCTCCATTTGGAATAACAAAAGACAAGGCATTAATTTCAGGTTTTGAAACAGAACACTTTGGATTTTTAAGAGGATTTATAATGTTTTCAGAATCCATTTCATGGTATGTAATGTTATGGGTGTTCCTGACATTGTTCTTTGGACCATTAAACGTTGTAGGTTATGTAATCGGAATGATTGTAATAACATTCATTACAGGATTTATTAATGCAGTAACTCCAATTTTAAATCCGAATCATTCTGTAATGAGTCAGATAACTATTGGAGCGATATGTTTCGTTGGAACAGTTTTAATGATATTGATTTAAGGATGGGGATAAGATGGATTCAGAAAAAGTCATAGTATATTTAACTTCATTGGTTGCAATTGGTATAATTATTGTTGGTTTGCTTGCAACAATCTTTCATTCCACAATTTTAGCTCCAATTCCAATTTTAGGATTGATTTTACTTGTCCTGATATTGTTGACTAACAAGGGCCATTTTGCCCATAAGATTGAAAGTTTAGAAAAAGTAATGTTTTTCATAACATTTATAGTAATTATATGTTCATTCATATTACTTTACAAACCAATTTAAGGAGATTATCATGTTGGATTATTTATTTTACTTGCTTACATTTGTTATCGGTTCCATTTTAGGATTATTATATAGTTATAAGTTACATGGCGAACCTTATGTTGCTGATAGTAGTTTGGATATTAAAGCTTTAATAATCTCTGTTGTTGGTTGGGTTTTAGCATTCAACTCAGGAAATGTGATTCTTGGAGGAATAGGATTTCTCCTGGCCGGTTTTGTCATGGGTGAAAGACCTGGTTATGGAAGAAAGGAAACGGCTATCGGTTTGGCAATAGCCATAATTATATATTTAATATTACACTTAATGATGTGATTTCAATGGATGATGAAGCAAAATTAGAATTGATGAAAGATCGTATAGTAAAAACATATGTATGCCAAAGGGACATTATACTTCCTTTATCTGAAGATTTTGGATGCACTCCTGAAGAATTGGAACATGTGTTTTTTGATTTATTGGACATGTCTGAATTACAGTCTTTGCATGCTACCTTTGAAACTTCACACTATGAGTGTTTGCTTAAGAAATTTCATGTTGATTTAAGATTATGCTGGTTTACATCCACTTTAGAGTTAATATCTAAAGAAGATGCTGATGTCCTTAAAGAAAAATTAGCAAATCAAGTAATGGATGGTAAAAATTATTTTGATGTATTAAAGGAAGGTCAAAAAGAATTATTCCAATTATTAAAAAATGCTAGATAAAAGAGGGAGAAAATGTTAGATTCTATTAAGGATGTTGTGAGAAAAAGCTCAATTCATGTCTGTATTGTCAATTGCGGCGGATGTAATGGGTGTGATGTTGAGTGTGTCGCATTATTGTCTCCAAGATATGATTTGGAGCAATATGGTATTTATGTTCACAACAATCCTCGTGAGGCTGATGTTCTGTTGTTGACTGGTGCCGTTACAGAACAATGGAGAGAAAATTTAAAAAGAGTTTATGATAAAGCTCCTGAACCAAAAATTGTGGTGTCCATTGGAAACTGTCCAATATCTGGGGATGTCTTTAATCAGGAGGGCGGTCATGTCTATGCTCCGGCTTCTGATTTTGTTCCGGTTGATGCTGCAGTTCCAGGATGTCCTCCAAGACCTAGTGAAATTTTAGAGGCCATTTTGGCAGTTGGTCCTCAAGCTATTGCTGATCGTGGGAGGGAAAAGAAATGATATTGCCTATTGGTCCTATTCATCCTGCTTTGAAAGAGCCTATCAGACTTAAACTTCAGACTGAAGGAGAAAGGGTTGTTAAAGCAGAAATTGAATACGGTTATGTTCACCGAGGTATTGAAAAAATTATTGAAGGTCAAACCTGGCAGAGAGGTATTTATTTGTCTGAAAGAGTTTGCGGAATCTGTTCTTATGAACATACCCAGACTTTTGCAGAAACAATCGAAAATATCTGTGGAGTCCAGGCTCCTCCAAGAGCCCAGTTTTTAAGGGTTATTACCAATGAATTGGATAGAATACAAAGCCATCTTCTTGGAAACTCTACTTTTTTCAAGTCAATGGACCATGAAACTCTATTTATGAAAGTGTTGGAATTACGGGAATATGCAATGGATGCTATTGAACTATTGACCGGTAATAGGGTTAACATGGGTTGGAACGTTGTTGGTGGAGTCAGGATGGATGCTGATGAAAGGCATTTCAAACCTATTCTGGAGAATATTAAAAAAATTGAAGAAGGCTTTGAGAGAACCCGTGAAATCTATGCTGAAGGTCCTGCATTGGGTCTTCGTTCTAAAGGCGTTGGGGTAATGACTAAGAAAGAAGCTATCAGGGGAAGGGCTGTCGGTCCTATCGGTAGGGGCTCTGGAATAAAATATGATTATCGTGAAGACCACTATACTTATAAAGATTACTTTGACTTTAAAACCATTTGGAGAAAAGAGGGAGACAATTACGCAAGAACTTTAAACAGGTTTGATGAAATTCCGGAATCAATCAGTTTAATCAGACAGGCTATTGATAATATTCCAAAAGGAGATATTCGTGTTCCAGTAGAGATTAAATCAGGTTATGCTCAGTGGAGAAATGAGGCTCCACGTGGTGAGGTTACATACACGATTGAAACCAACGGTAATTTAATTAAGCATATCTCTATCAGAACTCCAAGTATTCCTAATATGGATTCATGTGCCAAGTATATGATTCGTGATGTTCCAACGGTCTCCGATGCCGTTTCCACTTATGCTTCATGTGATCCTTGTGTTGCCTGTGCAGAAAGAATTGCGGTTACAAATGAACATGGCAAAACTTATTTGACTGATATAGGTGGTGTGAAGTAAATGTCATCTTTAATGTGGTATATTTATGATTTTGCAAGAAAAGCATGGACAGATGCATTTACAAATGCTAAATCCTTACCTGAACTTGCCGAAAAGCCAATTAGGTTTAGGGATTTTCCTAAAGTAAATAAAGAATATTGTATCGGTTGCGGTGCATGTACGGTTTCCTGTCCTTCACCGAATGCCATAAAAATAGTTCGTGAAAAGGATGATGAATCCGGAGAAGGATTAACATATCCTGTAATCACTCCTGGTGCTTGTATCCGATGCGGATTCTGTGCTGAGGTCTGTCCTACTGACCCAAAAACATTGGAATGTGGTGAAAATCACTTAATACAGCCTGAATTCAATATCATTCCGTCAAAAAAACAATATATTGTTGATGATTATCTATGTATCAAATGTAAGAAATGTATGAAGAAATGTCCTGTTGGCGCAATTTCTCTTGTCAACGATAAATTGCATGTCGATCAGCTTAACTGTATTGCCTGTGGAGAATGTATTGATGTTTGTCCGGTAAACGGTGCAATGAAAGAAGTCTTTGTTGAAAATTTCAACGGTCAGAAGGATTTAATTCTTCTTGCTGTGAATTATATTGAAGACTTTGTCAATTCAAAAGAAGAGGATTTGAGGGCACTTGAAAAAGACAGTTTGCTTCAATATGATCTTCCTTTGGATGATATTATGGATGAAGCTCTTAAAATCATTCCTGATGAAGAGGTTTCTTTCCAGATTATTTCCAATGCAATCAACAGACTTAAGATTAGAATTATTGACTGGGATAAAGATAACTGTAAAAAATGCCAGTTATGTATTCCTGACTGTCCTACGGGCTGTATTTCATTTGATGAAAATGCAGATACGATTGTTAGGGATAAAGACAGATGTTTAAGATGCAGTATATGTTACCAAACATGTCCTTTCTCAGTAATTAAATACTTCATAGCCAAATTCTCTTTGGCTGATGATAGAATTATTCACGTTACTGTCAAGGCATCTAATTTAAATGAGGAGATTTTAATGGAGTGAGTGTTATGATTGATAGTTATACTAAAACTCCAAGACCGTTAAGACACGTTGATGTCGATTATCTGATTAATCAAACAAAATGTCAAAATTGTGCAGATAAGCCGTGTCTCAGTTCATGTCCTATTGATGCAATTTATATGGATGATGTTGATGGTCTTGTTAAAATAAGAAATACCTGCTTTGGTTGTGTTTTATGTCGTAATGCATGTCCATATGATGCAATTTCTTTAGATGTTCAAATGGATTCTCCTATTAAAGAAGAAGTTCCAAATATTAACATTAAATTATGTAAAGCATGTGGTGCATGTGTGCAGGCTTGTAAAAACGGTTCTATCCATATTTTTAATGATGGAAATAATCCTCCGCATAGTGAGATTGATAAGGACTCCTGTGTCCGTTGCGGTTATTGTTTTAGGGTATGTCCTACTGATGCTATTAAATACGGTCAGTTGCTTCCTAAAACTGTTAAGGGAGGTAAAGCAATTGTTGTTGATCAGAAAAAATGTATTGGGTGCATGACTTGTACTAGGGTCTGTCCTTCAACAGGTGCAATCAATGTTGGAAGAACAAATAAACTGCCTTATATTAATCCAGGGTACTGTGCAAGATGTGAGGAGTGTATGCATTCCTGTCCTTCAGGCGCTATAAGGTATGCTTCACGTAAAAAGGCATATAAGATGTATAGTGAAATTAAATCATTTGATATTGTATCTGGCATTGTGGATAATGATATGAAAAGATTGTCCCTTGATTTAATTAGCCTCAATTCTGTTCTTAAAAAAGTTGCCACATCAATGTCTTTGGAGTTTGATGACCAGAAATTTGAGAACTTCATTGAATGTAAGGTAAATGACCAGATGGAAAAGGAATTGGGTGTTGTTTTGGATTCCCGTATTGAACTAAATAATTTTGACAGGCTTTTCGGTTCCTATCTGATGGACAGAAACATTGAAGTTTACTCTAAAAAATGTATTGCATGCGGTGAATGTTATAATGTTTGTCCTGTTGAGGCAATCGAAATAAACGGTCCGAATCCAATAACGATTAACGATAATTGTGTTTTCTGCGGAAAATGTGTTGAAAAGTGTCAGTTCGATGCTATTGGGGCTTATGATGATTATTATTATAGTAAAGACACGGATTTATATTATGCAAGGTCCTATCTTTACAAGCAGAGGGAAGCTGACTTGTCCATTTCCTCTACAAAATGTCAGGCCTGTGGAATTTGTGTAAATAACTGTCCAACCGATGCTTTAATATTAAATGATGATAAGGTTGAATTTGTTGAAGAGGATTGTATTTACTGCAGAACCTGTGAGGCAATATGTCCTGTTGATTCAATAAGAATTATAAACTTTAGGTGAAGTGATGTTTGAAAAATCTTTTATTACAGACTGTGAAGGTCCGCTAACACTTAATGATAATGCATTTGAATTATGCGCACATTTCATTGAAGATGGTGATGAGCTATTTAAAATCCTTAGTTTGTATGATGATTATCTTGTTGATGTTGTCAAAAAGGAGGGTTACAAGGCAGGAAATACCTTAAAGTTAATATTGCCGTTTTTCGTTCTTGAAAATCTTAAAAATGATGATTTGATTGACTTTTCAAAAAATAATATTTATGCAGTCAGCGATTCAAAATTCCTATTAAAATACTTGAATGAAGCTATGAATACTTACATAGTTAGTACTAGTTATGGTCAATATATTGAAGCTTTGTCTAATTATATGGAGTTTCCTTTTGAAAATACATTTTACACTGATGTTGATGTAGATGTCCTGTATTTGGATGATGAAGAATTATCAAAAATTTCAGACTACAAAAATCAGATATTGAATAATCCTAACAATTATGAGTTGTTTGATGAGATTTTCTTTGGTGAAATTCCAAAAATGGGCATTTATGAAAAAATCAAAAAGATAGATGTTGTTGGTGGATTGGGCAAAAAATTGGCTATTGATACTGTCATTGACAGGGATAAAATTGATATAAATAACATTTTATACATTGGTGACAGCATTACTGATGTTGAAGCTTTACAGTTTGCCCGTGAAAACGGGGGCATTTCAATATCATTCAACGGCAATGAATATCCTCTGAAGGTTGCTCAAATAGCTATAGTTTCTCCAAGTGCCGTAACAACTTCACTAATTGCTGATATATATGCCAATAATGATAAAAATAAGGTTTTAGAATTTATAGATGAATATAACTCTTCCAAAGATATTGAAGAATTATTTGATGAATTTAACGTTAATCAGGATATTAAAAATAAATTCTTTGAAGTTTTCACTGATAAAGAATATCCTATTATTAAAGAAATTAATGAAGATAACTATAATGAAATACTAAAAGAAAGTGTTGATATGCGAAATAATATTCGTGGAGAAGATATCGGAGGTCTTGGATAAAATGAACTATGATAAAGTTGAAGATACATTTTTTGAAGCTTTTGAAGGTAAATATGTTAGGGCTTTAATAACCGGGCCGACTGAAGAGATTGTCAAAAGGGCAGCTTATGATTCCACTTCAACTCCAAGTGCTGTAATTGGCAGGGTAGAAGGTGGTGTTGAAGGATTTTTAGATAAAAGTGAAACTCCTGACGGTCGTTTCGGTGCTGTCGTGCAATATTGGTTGGGCGGTGATGATAAGGAAAAATTTGCATTTGAATTATCCTATCGTTTAAGGCAGGATGTCTTGGTTAAACCATTTACACGCATATTCGACTATTCTGATGGTGAAAGTGATGATTATATTGAAATGATGGATATTGTAGGTCATTGCGGTGACGGATGGGAATGGATTGTTGAAGAATATGGCCGCAAAATGATAAATGTCCCTATTGCAGTTCCGGATTTCCAGATTGAAGAAAAATTCAAAATTAATGACGGTATAATGGGAGGTAACTTCTGGTATTTATGTGAAACTCCAGAAGCTGTCATAACTGCAGGAGATGCAGTAATCAATGCCATAATGGAAGTTGAAGGGGCAACCACTCCATTTGATGTTTGTTCAGCAGCTTCAAAGCCAGAAACCAATTATCCGGAAATCGGACCGACTACAAATCATTATTATTGTCCCTCCTTAAAGGAAAAATTGGGAGACGAATCAAAAGTGCCTGAAAACGTAAATTATATTCCCGAAATAGTTGTCAATGCCACAGATGTGGATGCAATGTTTAAGGCTTTAAAAGCAGGTATTGATGCGGCTATTGATGTTGATGGGGTCATTGGAATATCTGCAGGTAATTTTGACGGTAAACTTGGTGATAAAATTTATAATTTATTGGATTTATTGAAATAAGGTTTTAATATGGAAATATTTGATGATGATTTAAATGCAGAGGTTATAGGATTCGGAGCCTTGAACGTGGATAAGCTGTACTCTGTTGAAAATATTGCAGGGGCTGATGAGGAAAGCTTTGTCAAATCCAGTCAGGACACTCCTGGCGGTTCAGCAGCCAATACGATAGTGGGCTTATCCAGATTGGGCGTATCAACTTCAATCATCGGTAAAATAGCTGAAGATGATGACGGGGATTTGATTGAATATAACTTGGCAATAAATGAAGTTTTCTCAAATAATTTGATATATGCCGATAATGGAAGTACCGGAAAATGTTTGGGATTTGTTGACTCAAAAGGAAATCGGTGCCTTTATGTTGATCCGGGAGTCAATGATGACATTGTTATTGATGAGATTAATCCTTTAAACATTATGCGGTGTAAGATAATGCATTACACTTCTTTTGTTGGTGATTCATTTAAAACTCAAATCGAGTTACTTCAAAAATTAAATGAAGATACTGTTTTGAGTTTTGATCCTGGAATGTTATACGTACAAAAGGGTTTTGATGAAATCAAGCCGATTTTGGATAGATGCGATATTTTGCTTATAAATGAATCAGAATTAAGATTATTATTCAATGATGATGAGTCTTCTTATAAACAATTGGCTAAAAAACTTTTGGATAATGGAATTGGCACAGTTGTTGTTAAAAGAGGTTCTCAAGGGGCTTTTGCCTGCAATAATAATGAGGAATGTTATGCTGAAGCATTTGAATGTGATGTTGTTGACACTACTGGGGCTGGTGACAGTTTCAACAGCGGATTTCTATATGCTTATTTAAAGGAATATGATTTGGAAAAATCATGCAGAATAGGTAATTGGGTAGCTAGCAAAGCTATTGAAGGATTTGGAATGGATAAATTTCCTAAATTAAATGAATTGAAAGAGTTTATTAATTAAATTGCATAGTTGGTAATAATATGAATGTGTCGTTTATAAAGCAGATGAAGAATTTGGAACGTGAAGTTCTTTTAAAGTCTGTTGAATTAGATGATGATGGTGATGATTTCCAATTTGAGTTAAGTGAATTCAGTGCTGAAGAGGAAATTATTGCTGTTGCACCAAAATGTGTAAGATGTAATACCTGTGTTGGTACATGTCCGGTTAATGCTATTGAACCTGCCAATATTTTCAGGTTAGCTAAAATAACTGATAAATGTGTAAAATGTGAAATTTGTGTTCAAACATGTCCAGTTTCAGCCATTAAATTAATTAAAAATATTGTTACTTATAATGGGGATGAGGAAAATGATTTCCTGGAATACAGTTTGAATAATCTTCGTTCTTATCATAGAATTGTTAGGATGAAAGACATTGAAATCGATTACTCTCAAGATAATAACTGGCAAGATTGTGCAGATTTATGTCCAACAAATGCATTTACCTTGGAATTTAAGGAATTTTTTGATAATTTGGAATTTGATGCCGGCATTCAATTGGATGAAGATACATTATATCCATATATCAATAAGAAATTATGTATCGGATGCAGTGCCTGTGTTGAAATTTCAAAAAATGAAAATGCAGTTGCATTGGATAGGATAATAGGGCCTATAGTTCATAGCAGGAAAATTGAAGTTAACCATGATTCATGCGTTAACTGTTTCTTATGTGAAGAAAACTGTCCTGTTGGAGCTATAAAGTTAGAAGATGGTAAAGTTGTTTTAGATGATGATAAGTGTATTCGCTGTGTTGAATGTACCCATCATTGTCCTGTTGGAGCGTTACAACGTGTAGAAATTGAATAGGAGGAATTATTTTGAAAGCTAAAGAATTAATGGATAAAGAATTTGTATACTTGAACTGCGAAGACAGTGTTGTTGAAGTATCAAAAGTTATGGAGGAAATTAGGCGGTTCACATGTCCTGTTGTTAATGACAATAAACAATTGGTCGGTTGGATTACTTCCTTTGACATAACTAGAGGTTTAAGAGAAGGAAATGAAAAAATAAATGAGATAATGAGTTCTTATGAAGAAATTACCACTATTCATGAAGATGCTCCTGCAAGGCTTGCCGTTGTTTTGACTGCAAATAATAAGTTCGTTACCGTTCCGGTCATTAATGATGACAACCAGGTTATAGGTATGGTTCGCGCTTGCGATATCGTTGAATTGTTGTCTGAGCTTTATGATATTAAAGTGTCAAAATTATATAAGGCAATGCAAAATCAGCTTAAAGGCGTTACTTGGGAGGAATTGATGGATGCTTCTGCTTTAGTTTCTCAAAAGACCACAGGTATAAAAATATCTCCGGAGGAATATGAAGCAAACATTATGAATGCTACCTTTGGTGAAGCTATTTGGTCAACAGGAGGATTGGAAAAATTCTTTGCTGGTTTAATTTCTGTTGGTGAATTGGTTATTGCACGTAGGGTAGGAAGAGCCAGAAAATAATTTTAACTTTAATATACTTTGAAAAAATGAAAATTATGTTGTCCATCAAATCCATTATGGACAATTAAATTTATTAATGTGATAATATGATATTAGTATTAGCAAAGGCATATCCAAAAGATGAAGATTCAAAAAATCAGATAATTGAATTTTCAAAAGATTTAATTGAAAACTCTAAGGCCGAAGAAGGAAACATTGATTATAATTTATATGAAGATACTTCAGATGATTATTTGATGTTTGTTGAAAAATGGGAATCCATTGAGATTTTAAAAAAGCATATGAAAACGGATCATTTTCTTAAATTCGGACAAAGTATTGAAGGTTTGGTTTCTGATAATCTTGGAATTGAAGTTTTTAATTGTGAAAACTTGGAATTCTAATTATCAAATCATTTTATTTAATTTATTGCTACTGTAACACAATTGGCAGTGTGTCGCCCTCGTAAGGCGGAGGTTGCGGGTTCAAGTCCCGTCAGTAGCTTTCTTTAATAAGATTTATTAATAATGGATTATAATATTAAATTAAGAGGTTAAAAAAATGAAGATGGAAAACGTCATAATTTTAATTTTGATTGTTCTTATTATCATTGTTGGAGGAGTAATTCTTGTTATGGGCTGGGGTGATATGTCACTTGCTCATAGTGAAATCAATTCTACCAATATTACTAACCATACTAATAATACAGTAAATTTAAATAATGCTTCTGTTAGTGATGTTCAGAGTAGTGATTCTCAAAGCAGTGATTCTTCAAGTTATCAAGATTCTAGTAGTTATTCTTCTAGTTCAGAAGTTTCTTCTAGTTCTTCTTCCGATTCTTATGAATATGGTCAAGCACCAGGTACTGCGAATAGGGGAGATTTTGATTAATATTAATTATTAATCCTTTTTTTACTTTTTTCTATATATTTTAATATTCATTGTCATATTGCACTTTAAATGATAATCTTTTTATTATATTTTCAATAAATATTATATTATCTCATTTGGAGGATTATTATGAATAAGAGTGATTTGAAAAGAGACTATTATATGCTTAAAGGTCCACTCGCAAAAAAAGGATATGACTGGTGGTGGCATTCACTTACTGCATATAATAAGGAAACTGGTGAAGCAAAACCATTTTTTATTGAATATTTTGTCTGTAACCCTGCATTAGCTGAGGATGAACCTACATTGGGTCAAGATCCCGAAAATAAAAAATTAGGTAAAAAGCCTTCTTATTTCATGATGAAAGTAGGAACTTGGGGTAAGGATGCAAAGCAGATACATAATTTTTACTCAATGAAGAATTTCCAATGTCCGGATAATGAACTGAATATCCGTGTTGGGGACTGTTCACTATCCGAAACCCATATGTCCGGGTCATGTACGGTAACGCCTGAAGAAGCTGAAAATCATCCGGAATATATGTGTGATGCCGGAGACATGAGATGGGATTTGGATATTGATAAACAAATCACATTTAATGTCGGTTACGGTGCAAGCGGATTATTTAGAAAATTAAACTCTTTTGAAATGTTCTGGCATGCTGAAGGAATTAAAACACAATACAGCGGAAGCATTTGGCTAGATGGTGTTGAATATGAAGTTATTCCTGAAAAATCATATGGTTATGCCGATAAGAATTGGGGAGGAGACTTTACTTCACCCTGGCTTTGGATTTCATCATGCAATTTAACCAGTCTTAAGACTGGTAAGAAATTGAATAATTCTGCATTTGAAGCTGGTGGTGGAAGGCCAAAGGCTTTTGGAATATCCATTCCTCGTAAATTACTGATTGGTTTTTATTATGAAGGAACAATGTATGAATACAATTTTGCAAGGTTCTGGAACATGGTTAAAATCGATTTTGATTTTGAAGAGGGTGATGATGTCCACACCTGGCATGTAAATGCATCAAATAAGAATTCACGTATGGAATTGGTATTGTACTGTAAACGTGAAGATATGTTATTTATTAATTATGAAGCTCCAAACGGTAAAAAACTCCATAATCGTTTATGGAATGGTGGAAACGGTTGGGGTGAAATCAAACTATATAAAAAGGACGGCACATTGATTGACCATGTGAAAATGGAAAATGCCGGCTGTGAATATGGGGAGTATGATAAAGAATGATATGGTCTGATATTCTAGCACTAATTGTCGTATATGTTTATGTGGCAGCTATATTTGTAATAGCTGAAATGGTTTTAAAAACCAAACCTGAGGTTTCACGTAAGTTTCTCCATATTATGGTTGGTAATATGATATTTGCCATGCCGTTTTTCTCAGACCCTTGGGTAATGGTCTGGTTTTTAACTTTGCCGATTACGATAGCATTATTCTTCTTAACGGAATATTCACCTATTAAAATTCAAAATAGCGTAACCGAATCCGGCCATGCATTGGGATTATTCTTCTATGCAGGTATTTGGACAATTCTAATTGCAGTATTTACAAAACAGTTATGGATTGTTGCTTTAGCTATTGTTCCGATGGTATACGGTGATGGTTTTGCAGCATTGATAGGTCAAAAATTCGGTAGAGTAAAATATAAGGTATTCGGCGGTGAGAAATCTCTTGAAGGATCACTTACAATGTTTGTTGTAACAACTGTAATGAGTGTATTTGTATGGATGGTTTTCTCAACAATCGGTTATCCGATGCCTAATTTTAATTTGGTTGCTGTTTTAGGAATCTCTGCTGTTGCAACTATTTGTGAAGCTTTAAGTTATGGTGGAATTGATAATCTGACAGTTCCTGCTTTAACTTCAATTTTATATTATTTGGTAACTATTACATTATAGTTGCCTTTCACTTTCTATTTTTTGCATTTCAAATGTGTATTTTTGCATCTTGGTAAGAGTGACAATTATGCCTTTATATATTGTTAATCTAACTATTATTAACAAGTACACAGAGGTTATGTAAATGAATGATTATGAAAGAGCTGCTGAAAGAATTGATAAAAAAATTAGATTTTATAGAAACTTTATATGTTATGTTATTGTAAATGCATTTTTGGCAATAGTTAATGCATTATATACACCAGAATTCTGGTGGGTAATGTTTCCAGTATTCTTCTGGGGAATTGGTGTTGTAAAAGACTTTTTAAAAGCATTTGTATTTGAAAATTTCTATACTGAAGAATATAGGGAAAGAAAAATCGCTCAAGAAATGGAGAAAATGAAAACATGAAAGTAAATTTGTTCTTTTCAAGGGATGTAGAAGAGCCGTATGCTGATATTCACACAAATGAGTTAACTGATAATATTCAAAGAGCAATAAATCTTTTGGAAGATGAATCAAAAAATGATATGCTTGCAGTTAAAAAAGGAAAGGATATTACTTTTTTGGAATATGATGAAATTTTCATGATTCGCGTTGAAGATAAGACTGTTAAGGTTTATACTCAGGATGATGAATATGCAGTAAAAAAAGCGTTATATCAGGTTGAAGAGTCTTTAAACGAGTCTTTTGTTCGCATATCAAAAACGACTATCATTAATATTAAAAAAATTGATCGTGTTGCACCTTCTTTAAAAGGTATGATGTTTATAATGTTGAAAAATGGTTTGAAGGATAATATTTCAAGAAAGTATTTGCCTGAATTTAAAGAGGCTTTAGGTTTGTAGGTGTTAATTATGAAAATCACGGTTTTATTAGAAAGACTTGCATTGGGTGCATTTGTCGGTTGTTTTATCGTTGCATTGATTGAGGTATTAATGGCGTTTCAGTCAGGACCGCAAAACGTTTCCTTTTCAGGTTATGATGTAATCAACGCATTTTTCGGATCAATTGTTATTGGTTGGGCATTTTCCTTAAGCGGTTTGATTTATGATAGGGAAGATTTATCTCTGCCTTTGCAGGTAATGTTTCAAATGGGTATTGGATTTGCAGTGCTGTTTAGCGTAGCTATTTATTTGGGTTGGCTACCGCTTAATTTCGGTATTGGTGTAATAGTTGAATGGATTATTATTGCAGTTATCTTTGCATCAGTATTCTGGTTAGGCTTTTATATTTATTATTATCTGGAAGCTCGCGAAATAAATCAAAAATTAGAATAAAAGAGAGGTTTATAGGGATTTAAACCCTATATCTCTTTAATATATATACAAATGGGTGAGTAATATGAATAACTTATTGTTAATTTAATAACAATAGTTAATCCACATTTAAAACTATTGTTATATTTATTATTTAAATGTTTTCAATATTATTACTGATTTTTAATTACAAAAATTGAAATTTTTCTTTAAAGGTTTACTCACCTTCAAATCCGCATTCACTACAAGTTTTTGTTTGAAAATGAATCACGCCACCGCATTTTGGACACATCCATTTTTCACGATCCTGTACCATCATCTTTCCAATGCCCGTGGTTTTAATTCTTTTGGCGCTATCGAGTGTATTTAAATCATAGCGTTTAACATATTTTTTGGAATGTTTTTTCATTAAAGGACATGGAAACTCACTGCATCGGCCGCAATAGCTGAAATTCTTGCTGTCAAAACAGGTTTTGATTTTGCATTTCAGGCTTGCCTTATTTTTACCGTCATCACCAATCAAACAGCCAACGCATGGGTTTTGATATCTTTCACAGCTAATACAATTAACTCCGCAGGGAGCAAGCAATTTGGAATCAATATTATCTGGCATTTTCATAATTCTCTCTCACGAAAATATTATATTCAAATAAAAATAAATATTTTTTCATTGAAATCAAATTAAATCTCTGATTGAAATGTCATTAATTATTCATCCTGAAGTAGAAAAATTAAAAGAGCGGTTAAGTCAGCTGATTCTTGAATATGATTATCTTATTAACCAGATTTGCCCGGAAATTGAAAGGCAGTATGTTCTTGAATTTGGTCTGTTTGAATATGAACTGTATAGGCTGGAACTTGAAATCGACAAGTTAAAGCGAAAAATTCAGCTGATTCAAAAAGAAATCAATCATGAAAATGAAATTGATTTAAATAAAATAGAAGAAATAATTAATCGAGAATTTGAAGAATATGAAAAGCAGCTTCAAGCTCAAATCGATGAAATCAAATATATTGAAGATATTAAAACTAAAGAATTATCAGATGAGGATTTTAAAAAAATCAAGAAATTATATAAATTGCTTATTAAACGGTTGCATCCTGATTTGAATCCTAATCAAACATTTTTTGAATATAATCTGTTTTTAAATACTGTTAAGCATTTTAAAAATGGTGATTTGAAAGGTCTGGAATCCATTTTGGCAATACTTCCTGGAGAAGAGACAGAAGAGACATCTGAAATAGGGGATTTAAAAAATTTAGTTGAAGATTATGAAAAGAGAATTTCTGATGTAAAAAAAGATTATCCGTATAATAAAAAAGGATTGCTGGATGATAAAAAATCCGGCAATGAATACAGGCAAATGCTCATTGAATTGATTGATGATAGAAAAGAAGAAATTGTAAAACTTGAAAATAAGATTGATGATTTGATTAAAAATGTCTAACATTCAAAAACCAGATACAGAAATAACCGATATTATAGGATTCATTCAGAAAGGAGGCAATGTCAAGCCTTTCTTAAAAGACGTGTTTCTAATTAAGGTGCATGTTGCAGGGCTTGATTATATTGATGATATTGACGAAATATTTCCTAAAATTGAAGTTGGGGATAGATTAGAACTTTTTCGTGAAGCAACTAATGAATATGACAAACATGCTATTCTGGTTAAGTATCGGGGCGAAAAAATAGGTTATGTCCCCAGAAAGGATAATTATGTTTTGTCTAAATTAATGGATGGCGGAAAGCATCTCTATGGTGTTGTTGTCAGTATCGGTATGGATGAGGTTTATGAAAATTATCAATTCAGATTCATCAATTTCAAAATCTTTCTAAATGACCACTAAAAACATTAACTTTATAAGTACTTAAAACAAATATTTTATTACTGTTAAAATTTTAGCAGTTTGCTTTTTTTGGGATAAGTTCCCATTGGATGTGGCTTTTTATAGCTGAACAAAAAAAGGTGAAATTTATGTATAAATATATTAGAGATGCTTGGAAAAATCCAGATGAGTCTTACGTACGTGAACTCATGTGGCAAAGGGCTCCTAAATGGAGACGTCAAAAAGTAGTACAAAGAATCGACAGACCTACTAGGTTAGACAGAGCTAGAAGTTTAGGTTACAGAGCTAAAAAAGGTTTCGTTTTAGTAAGAACCAGAGTAAGACGTGGTGGAAGAAGAAAATCACGTTTCAAAGGCGGTCGTAAACCTAAAAGAATGGGTGTAAACAAAATTACTCAAGCTAAATCAATTCAAAGAATTGCTGAAGAAAGAGTAGGTAAAAAATACCCTAACTTAGAAGTATTAAACTCATACTGGGTATGGTCTGACGGAAAATACAAATACTACGAAGTTATTTTAGTAGATCCACAAAGTCCTTCTATCATTAACGATAAAAAAATCAATTGGATTTGTTCCAAAAAACACACTAACAGAGCTTTAAGAGGCTTAACCAGTGCTGGTAATAAAGGACGTGGAATAAAATCTAAAGGAAAAGGTAGTGAACAAGCAAGAAGAAGAGATTTATAATCTCTCTTTTTTTACTACTCTTTTTATAAACTTTTTTTTTGATAAAATGATACATAACATTAAATTCAGAGTCTTTGTTTATGAAGATGAAGACGTTGAAGAGCTGTCACAAGCTATTTTAAATATTCTGCCTGAAGCTGAAATCGAAGCCGAGGAAGCTGAAGGTTTAACTGAAGATAAGATAATAATTTTATCAGGTGCTGTTTCTAAAAAAAGATACACCAAAGCTTTTTTTAACTTACTTTTAGAATCAGTTGATTTGGATAAATTGAACGATGATTTGGAACGCAAAATGGATGAAAAAGGAAACTGGTTTTTAAGATTCGATAAATCAGATGCCATTGATGAAAAATTAACCATTAAAGATTCCGGTGATTCAATTCATTTAAAAATAAAAATCGCTGCTTATCCTGCCCGTAAGGAAATTGCAGTTGAAAAAGTCCGTGAAGCTATTTTGGAAAGATAATATGGATTTTGGGGAAGTAATTTCTTATTTTGAGGAAATATCTGATGAAAATGTAGTCAATTCCAATAAGAGATTTGCCATTGGTTGTGAGCATTCCTATGGTATCAGACTTCCAGTTATCCGTAAATTGGCTAAAGAAATTGGAAAAGACCATGAATTGGCTGTTGAACTGTGGAATCACCCTTACCATGAATCCCATCTGCTTGCAACAATGATAGAGAATAAAGATGAAATTACTAGCGAACAGCTGGACGAATGGGTTAATTCTTTCTATTCATGGGATATAGTGGACCAGGCCTGCATTAATCTTTTAGTTGATTTGCCTGAGGCCCGTGAAAATATTTTCATCTGGTGTGAATCTGATAAGGAATTCGTTAAAAGAACAGCATTCAGTTTAATTGCCGTTATTGCCGTGCATGATAAAAAGGCTGAAGCCAGTGATTTTGATAAATATTTCCCATTGATTAAAAAGGCTTCTTATGACAACAGGAATTTTGTCAAAAAATCAGTTAACTGGGCATTAAGACAAATTGGAAAAAGAGATTTGGAGTGCAATAGGAAGGCATTGGAAGTTGCTTATGAAATCTCTGAAATTGATGACAAGGCCTGCAGGTGGATTTCATCCAATGCAATTCGTGAGCTTGAAAGCGAAAAGGTTCAAAAGAGATTATCTTAACTTTAATCTATTTTTTTAATTAATCTGGCCGGAACACCGCCAACAACCGTTTTTTTGCTGACATCTTTTGTTACAACTGCTCCAGCAGCAATAATTGCACCATCTCCAATTGTAACTCCAGGTAAAATCGTAGCATTTGAACCAATCCAAACTTTATTTCCTATTTTAATCGGTGAAGGGCATAGATTTCCTCTTTTTTCAGGATTTTCATCATGGTTTAGGGTTGCTAGAACTACATTATGTCCGATTAGCACATCATCTCCAATGTATATTCCGCCCTGGTCCTGGAATTTGCAGTCTGAATTGATGAAAACGTTTTTGCCCAGATGAATATTTTTTCCAAAGTCTGTGTAAAATGGTGGAAAAACTCTAAATTCATCATCGACTTTTTCACCAATTAATTTGGAAAATAAGTTTCTTATTTCATCAAACTCATGGTATTGGTAATTTAGCTCGCAAGTGATTTTTTGAGCTTCTCTTGAATAGTAATTGCAAGTTTCTGCAGCTTCCTCATCCATAATCAATGTTTTGCCATTGTTGAAGATTTCCAATAATTCATTAAGCGTTAACATATTAGTTAATTTGTCTGACAAATATAATAATTTTTATTTTTTGTATGAATTATTTGGGGGAGTGCATTGGCGAAAAAATAGCTATTGTATGAATATCAAATATTAAAAAATAAATTAAGAAGTATCAGCTACTTCAATAGCTTCTACTTCTAGGTTTTTGTTAAAATCTTCATCTTTTAAAACAGATTTTGTGCTCATTACACTGAACAGCATTGTAGAGAAATTATGTATCATTGAAGATGTTGATGGTGAAATAACACCGAATACTCCTAAAACGAGAAGTGACCCGTTTACGGCTACAATATTTGTGTAGTTAGTGTTGATTTTATTTAACATTCCAACACTTAATTTTCTAAGAGTTACGAGGTCATGTAAATCATCGGAGAGCAATGATATGTCTGCTACTTCACGGGCTATATCGGAGGAATTTTTCATGGATACTGAAACATCTGCAGCTGCAAGAGCTGGAGAATCATTTATTCCATCACCTACCATGATTACGGTTTTGCCTTCAGTCTTTAAGTCTTCAATGATTCTGGATTTATCTTCTGGAAGAACCTGTGATTTGTATTCTGTAATGCCTAATGCATGAGCACAGGATTTTGCACCACTTTCACTGTCTCCAGTAAGCATCATGACATTTTCAATACCCAAATCCTTAAGCTCTTCTATGACATATTTTGCTTCTTCACGTACAGGGTCATCAATACAGATTATTCCCTCCATTTTTCCATCAATAGCTAAATAAACTACGGAATGCTTTTCAGCCTTTTTAGCGATTTTTTTCTCTTGGGCTTTAGTCACTTTAACTTTCTCATCATCAAACAAGAAATGTCTAGAACCAATCACTGCACGTTTGCCATTATATTCAGTTACAATACCATGTGCTACAATGTATTCCACTTCACTGTGATCTTCTTCATGTTTAAGGCATTCTGATTCCGCCTGTTTAACTATTGCTGTTGCAATGCTATGAGCGAAATGCTCTTCAATACAGGCAGCCATCCTTAAGATATCATCACGTTTGTAACGCCTTGACATTGGAATGACATCAACGACCTTTGGAGTTGCATTTGTCAGTGTCCCTGTTTTGTCAAACACTATTGTATCTGCATTTGCATAGTTTTCCAAAAATTTTCCTCCTTTTACCATCATCCTGTTGTCTGATGCTTCACGCATTGCAGATATGATAGATAAAGGTGTTGTAAGTTTGATTGCACATGAAAAATCAACCATCAAAACAGACAATGCTTTTGTAGCGTTTCCTGTAATCAGATATGTTAGGGCTGTTGCAATAAAGCTGTATGGAACAATAGAATCAGCGAGCTTTTCAGCCTTGCTTTGAGTATCCGCCTTTAGCTCTTCTGAATTTTCAATCAAATCAATAATTTTATCATAATTTAGCGAGAATACCCCAACTTCTTAAGTTGGGGATGAATCGCAAAGTTTAGGGTTACTTTTATTTTAACTAGTTTTCAGTAGTTATTTTTTTAAAATAAACCATTCCTATGTAATTTGATGTGTGTTTATTCTTTCAGTATACTCTTTTTTGTTGTGATTTTTTTTATAATTTATAAATTTTGTCGCGATATTACTTGTCAGATGCTCTCTTGC